>JBFIOX010000036.1:0-12784 GCA_041610455.1 Gemmatimonadota bacterium | reverse complement strand
CTACACCGTCGTAACGCTGGCCCTCGTGGTGTTCCTTCTCATGTTGAACAACTGGTACATGCTCGGCTGGCGGTACTGAGCCGCCCGCCGGGGGTCCGCCCGAGGGCCACTACGATTTCGCCCGTTCGGCCTCCCAGTGGTCGAGGCGGTCGATGAAGCTCGGGCAGTAGTGCTCCTTCGTCTCCCGGCCCGTAAGGCGCGTCCAAAGTTGCGGGAACGCTCGCATCTCACAGCCCGGCGTCGCGATGATGGCGGACAGCACGAAGGCCCCCCCGAGATGTGCCGAAAAGTAGACCAGCCACAGCCACACCAATGCACCCAGCGGCGGCGCCCACCACGTGCCGTAGAGCACCAGGTCCGCGACCACCGCCGAGCCCAGAGCCACAGCCAGCACCGCCTGCGGTTTTCGCCTCCAGCTCCTGGTGAAGCCGATGTTGACCACGGGTGGCAGCAGCCAGAAGGCGACCGCCATGAAAAGCCACCACTCCCAGCGCGTCGGCGCACCCTCCGACACGAGCGCGCTCCAACCACCGAACAAGAGGTTCGACAAGGCGAGAAGAAGCCACAGCCCGATGGCCAGTCGCAAGAGCCGACCGATCGGCCCGGGAGGATCGAGCGAGCCTGCCGGCTCGAAGTGCGTCTCGAGCGGGTCCGACGGTCGATCACTCACGGTCCGTAGCTCCTGGGTCCCCGTCACGAAGGGCTGCCACGATCGCGTCGGTCGGGGGCGCCCCCGAGGCGCTGCAGCTGTTCGCTCCCGACTCGACGGGCTCGTCGCCCATCACGTGCCGACCCGCCACGAGAACCGCCGGCGAGGCGAACCCGCGGACGCGCTCGGGTACGTCGGAGTCGTCCAGGTTCCACTCCTGCCACACGGCATCTCGGCCGAGCTCGCGCAAGGCGTCTCCGAGCTTCCCCCGCGCGTCATTCACGTTGGGGCAGCCCGAGAAGTAGACCAGCTCCACGTCAGCGTTCATGCGTATCCTCCTCGCCTGGCGTCGTCGCCTTCGCTTCAACGACCCTCGCGACGAAGCCCGTCTTGTCCTCCAGCTCGCCCAAGAAGACCCCCGGGTCGGTCTCCTCCGTTCGGTACGTGACGATCCCGGAGCCATCGTCGTACGAGAACTTCGCCTCGATCACCCCCGGAACTCGCTCGACCGCCATCCTGGCCGCCGTTGCGCAGCCCGCTCAGGTCATGCCCGTGACCTCGAGTACGACCGTCCGCTGCCCGGGCGTGCCCTCGACCGGCCCGAGAGCCATCGAACCGTGATCGTGCCCGTCGGTGGCGTGGTGCTCGATGTGACCGCCCCGATCCGGAATCTGGAGGAGGATTCCGACCCCGATTACGAGAGTCACGGCGAGCCACGATCGCTTCGACATCGAATCGAACTCCTAGAAGATCAGGGTCTGCCACGTCGGGAAGGTCGCGAACAGGACCGCCATCGCGGTGGCGATCCAGAGGATCTTCTTCATGCGGCCGCGGACCCGTGGGTCGGCGCACGCCCTATCGGGCTCACACGCCCGCTGCTCCTCGCGATGCAGCAGGAAGAACCCGCCGGCGAGAAACACCGCCGTCGATCCGAGGAGGTACGGCCTCATGGGCTCGAACGTGCTGGCGAGTCCCGCTCCCGAGACGCCGATCGCCACGGCCACGATGGGACCCGCACAACAGAGGGCCGATACCAGTGCCGCGCCGACGCCGGCGATCGCCGTCGTCAGCCCCTTTCCGAAGAAGCCCATCGGCCGCCCCTATTCCTCGAGCGCACAGAGGATGGGACAGTCCTCTGTCGTCTGCCGTCTTTCACAGGCGGTCACGAGATCGCCCAGAACGTCCCGCATCCGGGCGAGCTGTTCGATCTTGGCCTCGACGTGGGCGAGCTTGGTCTCGGCCTTCGACCGGACGCTCTCACAGACGTTACCGTTCTCGACTCGGAGGTCCAGGAGGTCCTGCACCTCATCCAGCGTGAAACCGAGATCCTGCGCCCGTTTTATGAACCGAATCCGCGTGACGACCGCCTCGCCGTACTGACGGTAGCCGGCCGCGGTGCGCCCGGGGTCCTCGATGATCCCTCGGCGCTCGTAGTAGCGGAGCGTCTGGACGTTGACGCCGGCTCGACCGGCCGCCTCGGAGATCGTCATGGGCATCGCCCCGCCTCCTCCTTGTGTGGGGTGGCTGCAATCTAGACCCTGTACTTCAGTATAAGGTCAAGGAGGTGTCCCCGGTTCCCCCGGCCGCTCGGAAGCGCGCTCGGTCTCCTGGGCTTGCGCCCGTACCTGGGTACAGGCGTTACACTCCTCGACATGGGAGGGCCTGAGACGGGCTTTCGTCGCGTGGAGAGACGCGTGGCCTGGCGACAAGGGGAGCGGCCCGTGCCCGATCCTCGGACGCGCTCGAAGACGACGACACCCCGTGACGAGAGAGGGACGCCGTGAGTGATGGCCGCGCGGGGGTGTGGTCCGGACTCGCGGCGGCGATCGGCACGCTGATCTGCTGTGCGCTCCCTTCACTTCTGGTGCTGCTCGGGCTGGGAACGACCGTTGCGGCCGTGGTGTCGGCGGTTCCGTGGCTCGTGCCTCTATCGCAGAACAAGGGGTGGGTCTTTCTCGCCGCGGGAACGCTCATAGTCGGCAGCCGCCTCTACGTGCGATACGTGTCGCCACGGGTGACCGTGGACGGGACGACCTGCCCGGTGCCGCTAGGAAGAGCGACGCGGATAGCCTGGTGGACCTCGGCCGCGGTGTTCGCCGTCGGGCTCTTCGTCGCGTATGCGCTCGGACCGCTGCTCGAGCGCCTCGCCGGATGACCCCGGTCAGGCTCGTCGCCGCGGTTCGAGGCGCGGTGGCGCTCAGCCTCTTCTGGGTGCCACCCGCATGTGCGCAGGGACACGGTCCCGTGTACGGGCTCTCCACGCCGACGCTGGGCCGCGGGGGCTGGAGCCTCGACACCGCCCTGATGGGCCGCTTCGTGGACGACGAAGAGGCGATCATGATGCGGCCCATGGTCAGCTACGGACTGACCGAGGACGTGCAGATCTCCGCCTCGATCCCGGTCCGACTCGATACTGGCCAAGGCTTTTCGGCCGTTCGTGGACTCACCCGGATGCCGATGACGTCGGATGCGCAGCTGATGCTCGGCTGGCGTTTCCACAGGAACGCCGTTTCGGTGGGAGCGCGCTGGGAGAGCACCGCGTGGGTGGCGTTCGAATACCCGACCGACGACATCCGGGCGGCGGTCGAGCCGACCCCCGGACTCTTCGGTGCCGCCGTGACCGGATACGCCTCTCGCTCATTCTACGCCTGGGTCGGCGCGGCCTACCGACGCTACCTGGCCCCAGCGGACGAAGGCGAGGCACGGCTCGGGAACATGTCGATGGCAAGCCTCGTCGTCGGATACCGCCCTCCGGCCTTCCGGAAAGATTACCCGCACGCCGACTGGCGGGCGTTCCTCGAGCTGGTGGGCGAATGGATGGGCGAGAACACCGTGAACGGAGCGGATCAGGTAGATACAGGAGGGCGGCAGGTCTTCCTGGGACTGACGGTGCTGGGATTGTACGGCTCGTGGGGCGTGTCTGGCGGACCGGCCGTCCCGGTGTATCAGCGGACGAACGGCGACCCGCTTCGCGAGCGGCTCCGGTTCGCGGTGAACTTCACCTTGTGGTTCTGAAGTGCGCTTCGAGTGGTGCGACGGGTATGCGCGTACCGATATTGATGAGAGATCACGGAAGAGGAGCGAGCTCATGTCTCGATCGGTGTTGGCTGCGGTCTTGGGAGGGGCGCTCTTGGCGGGCAATGCCGAGGCGCAACTCCGCGAAGTGCGTCAGATCATCTACGGGATGGATTGAAGCGTCTGTGCCCACGCCGTGCGCGTGGCGACCGAGAAGCTCCCCGGAGTGACGAGCGCGGCAGTCAGCCTCGAAAAGGGCCTGGTCGTCGTGCAGCTGACGTCCGACAACCAGCTGACGGTTTCGGAGCTGCGGAAGGCGATCCGAAATCAAGGATTCTCGCCGCGTGGAGCGGACATCGAGGTTTCGGGCCGGCTGGCCGAGGCCTCCGGGGTTCTCGTTCTAGAAGTGCCCGGCTCGGGAGTCCGCTACTCGCTGAGGGCGGACGGCACCTTCCTCGAACGCTTGCGCCCGTCGATTGGTGGGCGTGTGTCCCTTGAGGGGCGCATCGGTCACGACGACCACGAGCGAACCCCCATGGTGCTGGAGGTCTTGTCCCTCCTCCCATCTTGACCCCGCGGGAGCACGCCTACCCTATTCGCGAGGCCGACGAGGGCGTTCGCGGCATCGCATAGCAGGAGGTCCGAAACGGCCGCCCCACTCCAAGCCTCAGCCTTGCGGCTCGTTCTCGCCATCAACGCCGCAATGTTCGTCTCGGAGTTCGCCGCCGGGTGGATCGCCGAATCCACCGGCCTGATCGCGGACTCGTTCGATATGCTCGCCGATGCCGTGGTGTATGGTCTTTCCCTGGCCGCGGTATCGAGAACGGATCCAGGGCGGGCCAAGACTGCCACGGTGTCCGGCGTGTTTCAGCTGACACTCGGCATGGGCGCCCTGGGAGAAGTCGCTCGCCGGTCCATCCTGGGCAGCTCTCCAGAGCCGACCTACATGGTGTTGGTCGCCGCCGTCGCGCTCGCGGCCAACGCGGCGTGCCTCCGGATCATCGCGAAGCACCGCGACGAAGGGGTACACATGCGAGCGAGCTACATCTTCTCCCAGAACGATGTGCTCGCGAACGCTGCGGTCATCGTGGGCGGTGTCCTCGTGGCGGCAACGGGCGCATCCATCTGGGACCTGATCGTCGGCGCCGGAATCGGAATATTGGTGATGTCGGGCGGGGTCCGGATCCTACGCGCCGCCCGAGAGGCACGCACCGGATCCGACTGACGGCAGATCGCTCTCAGGACTATCTGCGGTCGGGCCGATTGCCCGCCCGACCACCCACCGCAACAGCCTCGGTCCAGCCACACACGCGCTCCACCTCGGCGGCGGAGAGCCGGGCGTCCGGGTGCAGGAGCAGGTACGAGCGGAGCGGCATGATGTCCCTCTGGAGATCGCTGCAGATACCTCGCAGACGCTGCGCCGGGCTGGGCTCGCGGACCGGATCCGTGCTCCAGTCCGAGAAGTTCAGATCGATGCGCCCCAGCCGGACATCCCGCGCGACCATCCAGGACACGGGCGCCAACCTCGCGTACCAGGGCCACCGGGTCTCGTGCGAGTGACAGTCGTAGCAGGCGCGCCGCAGGATGGCGTCCACGTCCGGGGGGACCTCCACGTGGTCCTGCATCGTACCGGCGCGCGAAGCCTCGGGGTTCGTGAAGTCGGGTCGCCGAACGAGCTGCAGGGCGATGAGGATCGCGAGCAGAGCGGCGGCGCCCCGAAGGGGCCACCGCCGGCTCACCGGCGGCCGAGGTAGATGTCTCGGTTGACCCGCAGGACACCCGCCGCGTCCCGCTCGAGGCGCACGATCCCCGAGCCCCCCCGTTGGCTCAGGCGCGCTCGGTGCTCCGGGGTGACCAAGGGATCATCCTCGAACACCACATCGTCGATGTAGCGCTCGGGCTCGCCGGGCGGCTGGAGGGTCATGTGCACGTGGGCCGGCTCGTCGCGCGTCGGATAGGTGCCCGGCTTGATCGTCTCGATCCGATACCGGCCATCGGCGCCCGTCCTGAGCCATCCGCGCAGGTAGCCGTGTCGTCGCCCGTTGCCGGTCTCGTCGCCGCGCCTGGGGTACGCGCCGGCGGCGTTCGTGTGATAGGCGTACAACAGGACGCCGGCCGCCGGGGTCGCGCCGTCGGGCTGGTAGATGGTCCCCTCGATGATCAGCCGCTCGCCGGGCTCGTCCTCCACCGGCATGCGGAGCGTCGCCGAAAGCTCGGCCGGAGCCTCGGCCGCGCCGCACCATTCGCAGGCGGGCAAGGGCTGTCCGCCGGCACCCGCCAACGGGAACGATGCCGCGATGGCGGCGACGAGAACGCTGCGCGTCACGAGAACCACCTGTCGTTGCGGTCTACGGCCCGGGACCGAGCGCTGGCGCGGTCGCTCCAAAGCCCATCGTGATACCCGCGGTGGTTCCTTTCGGCCGGGGGCTGACGCTTCCGTCGTGACGCGAGGACGCGCTCCGGCCGGCTCAGTGCCGGTCGGGATTGCGCGAGATGTTGCGCGCCAACGTCCGGTGGACTTCCTCGACCTGATCCGACCGGAGCTGCACGTTGCCGGGGACGACCCTGGCCGGCATCTCCTTGAACATGAGGTTCGACTGCCTCCCCTTGGCCGAGCCATGGTGGATGCCCAGGTAGTGTCCGATCTCGTGGGCGAACGCGTAGGCCATTTGGTTCACGGTGAGATCGGGGACCATCTTCCTCATCCCCACGCGTCGGGGCAGCATCACCGTGTTGCCGATCATCGGCGGCATGCCCTTCCCGGCGATGCCGCGCTTGCCGATGCGGTTCACGACCACGACGTCGACCAGCCCCTTGCGCTTCCAGCTCGACGGGATCGTGGGGAACGGGGGCGTGAGATCGAACTTCCCGAGCGATTCCCGGAAGTGGAACCGTCCCTTGCGACGGAACTGCAGCATCCCCTGGTCCCAGATCCTGTTCGCCACGCCGACCACGTCGTCGAGGTCGTTCTGCACCTGCGCGCGGCTCGTCCAACGGCCAGGCAGATTGTCGCCCTTGTGGACCACCGTGATGTTGAGGTCCAGCCTGAACGGCGCGATCCGAATCGCCCGCAGCTTCGAAAAAGCCGCGTCCGCCAGGTCCGGGATGCGGCGAGGTCCCACCACCAACTCGACCTTCCCCTTGTAGCCGGTCTTGCTGAACAGGAGCGCCCGGTCGGAGCGGCTCTCGAGGATCATCGATTTCGTGCCGTAGTCGACCGACGTGACCTTCAGGTCGCCGTGGCTCTTCGCCACACGGTGCTCCCTACCCTTGAATCGCTTCCCCGTGAACAATCGGATCGCCACTCGTGACTCCGTTCTTCTCGCGTTGCCGGTTTCTTCGACCGTGATGACCGCGGTGCCGGCCGCACGCTCGGTCCGCTCCTGCGCGTGGAGCGGGCTCGCCACGAGGACGGGCCGGAGAATCAGGACGTCGGTGCCCGTCTCGTGCTCGGGCTCTTCGTTGTGAGCCCCGTGGCGGACGCGGGGTCCGAGGTAACGGCGGGGGCCGACTCCCGTCAACGATTCGGCTCCGGAGCGTGAGCGCGTCGAGATCCCCGTCGACCTCCACGACCCGCCGGCCGATCGACCAGCCCCCGTCGCATGAGGCGACCGCGAAGAAGGGGTTCCGGTCCTGACATTCGACGCGCGTCTGGTCCACGAGCCTGAGGTAGGTCCCCTACACGAGGGCCGTGATGTCGAGCGAGTGGCCCGCGCGCTCGCCCTTGAGCCGGTCGTGGGCGATGCGCTTGAGCTCCTGGTAGACGATCGGCATGAGCCGATCCGGAAAAACTGGCCCCGCCCTTACCGGTGGCAACGGAACGCCGGGGGGCCGCCGCCTATTGAACGCCTCCGACCGCCGTCTCATGTTCGGCGCTGGAGGCGGCGCGCACGCCCTGGTCGACCCACACGCCGGCGGTTCCCGCATGACTCGTCATGGCCTTCCTGCCACCCGTCACGGCCTTCACGGCACTCGGCACGCCCTACGCACCGTATCGATCCTCGCCGCGTGGGTCGGCGCGCTCGCACTCGGCTGGGGCTGCGCGCCTCAGGTCGCGGGCGACCCGTGCGCCGAGCCCGCCAACGAGATCGTGGCGGAGAACTGCCGGCCCGGGCACCCGCCCACCGAGTGGGACATCAACGGGTACGGCGACCCGAGCATCCAGGGATTCGGGACCGAGATCTCGATCGCCCCCGGCGAGACGATCACGTTCAAGGTGGACACCGACTCCGACGACTACCGGATCGACATCTACCGGATGGGCTACTACGGCGGCATGGGCGCGCGCCGCGTCGACACCGTCGAGCCCTCCGCCGATCTCCCCCAAGCGCAGCCGGAATGCCTGCGGGGGGACATCCCCGTGCTGACCCCGGACGGCGGGCTCGGAACCTGGGACGCCCCGCTCGTCGACTGCGGCAACTGGGCGGTGTCTGGCTCCTGGACCGCGCCCGCCGACGCCACCTCCGGCATCTACTTCGCCCGGCTGGTGCGCAAGGACCCGCCGGCCGAGGGCTGGTGGAAGAACGACGCGTTCGGACCGACGCCGCTCCCGCCCACCGGCCGCGACTCGCTTTGGGAGGCCGAGGGCTTCCGGGCCGTGATGGCCAACCCGCTGCGCGAGCCGCGGGCGAGCCACATCTACTTCGTGGTGCGGGACGACGACGGCGGCTCCGACCTCCTCTTCCAGACCTCCGACATGACGTGGCAGGCCTACAACCGCTACGGCGGCCACAGCGTGTACGGGCGTCTCAACCCCGAGCGCGTGCGGCTGCACGGCGGGCCGCCGCGCGCCCCCAAGGTGAGCTACAACCGCCCGTTCGAGACGCGGCACTACCGGGCGGTCAACATGCCGTTCAACTCGGAATACCCGATGGTGCGCTGGCTCGAGCGGAACGGCTACGACGTGAGCTACAGCTCGGGCATCGACACCGAGCGGCGGGCCGAGGAACTGCTCGAGCACCGGGTCTTCCTCTCGGTGGGGCACGACGAGTACTGGACCGGCGACCAGCGGCGCAACGTCGAGGCGGCGCGCGCGGCGGGGGTCCACCTCGCCTTCTTCAGCTCGAACGAGGTGTACTGGAAGGTGCGCTGGGAGCCGAGCATCGACGGCTCCGGGCAGCCCTACCGCACGTTCGTCACCTACAAGGACTCGCAGGACGACCGCAGGCTCGATCCCGTGGAGTGGACGGGGGAGTTCCGCGATCACCGCTCGATCAACCCCGAGGGGCCGTGGCCCGAGAACGCGCTCACGGGGACGCTCTTCACGGTGAACGCCTGGCGGAACGATCCGCTCATCGTCGACGCCGAGTTCTCGCGCCTCCGGTTCTGGCGCCACACGCCGGTCGCCGACCTCGCCCCCGGCGAACGCTACGTGTCGATCAAGGGGATCCTGGGGCACGAGTGGGATTCGGACATCGACAACGGGTTCCGTCCGCCCGGCCTGTTCCGCCTCGCGGCGACCACGATCGACAACACGCTCTACTGCGTGCACCCGGGACGCGGGTGCGAGACGGGAACCGCCACGCACCACGCGGTGATGTACCGACACGAGAGCGGCGCGCTCGTGTTCGGGGCAGGCACGCTCCAGTGGGCGTGGGGCCTCGACGCGCATCACGACAGCGAGACGGGCGTCCCGCCCGAGCGGCAGAACGGGGCCGACACCCGGGTGGGCGTCGACCCGCACGGGCCCGACCGGGCGATCCAGCAGGCGACGCTCAACCTGTTCGCCGACATGGGCGTCCAGCCGGCCACCATGCAGCCCGACCTCGTGGCGGCCCACCCCTCCACCGACGCGACCCCGCCCAGCTCCCGGTTCGATCCGCCCCCACCCCTCTCCGCCACGGGGCCGATCACCCTCACGGGCACGGCGAGCGACGGCGGCGGCGGTGTGGTCGCGGGGGTCGAGGTGTCGCTCGACGGCGGCACGCGCTGGCACCCCGCCGTGGGCCGCGAGCGCTGGAGCTTCGTGTGGAATCCGCCTCCGGGCGGGGGCACCGTGCGGCTCTCGAGCCGCGCCGTCGACGACAGCGGCAACCTCGAGGCGCCGGGCGAGGCGGTGACGCTCAGCGTGGGGGCGGGCGGCTAGCCGGGCGCGTCCTCCGTCTCGAGCTGCGAGGTCGCCCCGGCCCGCGGCTCCAGCGGGTAGCCCCGACTCGACCAGGCGGCCAGACCGCCGGCCAGCGGTCGGATCCGCCCTACACCGCGTCGCTTGAGGAGCAGCGCCACCCTGGCGCTGGAGACCTCGTTCGGTCAGGTGCAGTAGAGGATCACCTCGCGGTCCCGGGGGATCTCCGGCTCTCCCTGGTCGAACTCCTCCACCGGGATCGATCTGGCACCGGGGATCGTGCGGGGATCGGCCTCGAAGTCCACCGAATGGCGCACGTCCACGATCACGATGTCCTCTCCCGCGTCGAGCTTGGCCCGCAGCTCCTCGGGCGTGATCCGGGCGATGCGCAGCTCGGCCAGGAACCGGCGGCGCCGCACGAACTTCCAGGCCACGTAGAGCGCCCGGAGGATGCCCAGGAGCGCGAACAGCCAGCCGCCCAGGCGGGCCGCCTCGCCGGCGACCTGGTCGACCTGCCGGTGGAACAGGTGGCCGAGTCCGAGGAAGGTGCCCGCCCACACCAGGGTGCCCAGCGCATCGAAGAGGAGGAACCGCGAGCGCCGCATGTGGAACACCCCCGCCAAGGGCGGTGCCACCGTCTCGACGCCGGGGATGAACTTGGCCAGCACCAGCGAGTGGGCCCCGAGCCGGGCGAAGCGGGTCTCCGTGTCGCGCACGCACGAGTCGGGCTCGAGCGAGATGCGGCACAGGAAGCGGATCACCGCGATCCCGCGCCGCCGGCCGATCTCGTACCACACGAAGTCGGCCGGGACCGCCGCGACGACCGAGATGAGAAGGAGCAGGCCGAGGTCGAGCTGCCCCAGGCCGGCCAGCGCGCCCGCGGCCAGCATGTAGGGGACGACGGGCACGGGCACGCCCAACTGGTTGACGAACACCCAGACGGCGAGGATCAGGTACCCGTACTGGATCAGCAGCGGCGTCAGCGTCTCGATGGCGGTCCCTCCCGCGGGGTGTGGTACGCGCTCGACTCCCCCAGGTAGCTTGTCCGGATCGGGAAGCCTGAACCAGGGGTCCAAGATGCTCGATTCATCGTTTCGCGCCTCGTGGCTCGCGGCGTTCTTCGCCTTCGCCGCCTGCGGTCCGACGACGCCCCCCGCCGATCTCGCCATCGAGAACGTCACCGTCATCGACGCGGTTCACGGCGCCCGGGAGGCGCAGACCGTCCTCGTCCGCGACGGCCGGATCGCGGCGGTCACCCCGGCCGGAGAGACGGCCGACGCGACCGAGCGCGTGGACGGGACGGGTCGCTACCTGATCCCCGGGCTGTGGGACTTCCACGTCCACCTCACCTACGACGAGCGCTTCACCGAGGCCATGCCGGGGCTCTTCCTGCACCATGGCATTACCTACGTGCGCGACACCGGCGGGCCGCTCGACAAGGTGCTTCCCGTCGTCGAGGCCATGCGGGCGCCGGACGCCGTGGCGCCGCGCGTGTTCTTCGCGGGGCCGCTGCTCGACGGCGCGCACGTGGTGTACGACGGCGAGAACCGCCCCCTGCTCGGGATCGCCAACCCGGACGCAGAGACCGCCCGCGCCAACGTGGCCCGACTCGCCGAGGCGGGCGTCGACTTCCTCAAGATCTACGAGATGGTCTCGCCCGAGGTGTTCGCCGCGCTGGTCGCCGAGGCCGAGGCGCGCGGACTGCCCATGGACGGGCACGTGCCCCTATCGATGCGGGCCCGGGACGTCGGGCCCCGCGTCCAGTCGCTCGAGCACCTCCGCAACATCGAGCTCGACTGCGCGGCGGACCCCGAGGCGCTGCTCGCGGAGCGCCGGCGCCGGCTCGCGAACCCGCGGGGCATCCCCGGGGCGAGCCTGCGCTCGCAGCTCCACGACCTGCAGCGGCTGCCCGCCGTGGCCGCCTACGACGCCGCGAACTGCGCCGCGGTGCTCCGAGCCATGTCCGGCACCATCCAGGTGCCCACGCTGCGGCTGAACGCGCTGGGGCTGGCGCCGCCGTTCGCGCGCTCCGACTGGGACGCGGTCCTGGCCAAGCTCCCGGCAGACGTGGCGGAGGAGTGGCGCGGCGCCACCGAGGCCGCCCGCAGCCAGGCGGCCGGCGGCGCGCCCCCCATGCGCGACACGACGTTCGCCGTGTGGAGCCTCCACCTCGTGCACCTGATGCACGAGGCCGGGGTGCCCATCGGCGCCGGCACCGACACGCCGATCGGGCTCGCCGCGCCCGGATACAGCCTGCACAGCGAGCTCGAGATGCTGGTGCGGGCCGGGCTCTCGCCGCTCGAGGCGCTGGCCGCCGCGACGGTGCGGCCCGCCGAGTTCTTCGGCCGGTCGAGCGAGATGGGCACGATCGAGGCGGGGCGGCTGGCCGACCTCGTCCTCCTCTCCGCCGATCCGCTCGACGACATCGCCAACACGCGGCGCGTCGAGGCCGTGGTCTCGAAGGGGCGGTTGCTCACGCGGGAGGCGCTGGACGCCCTGGTGCGCTAGCGGCCGATGCCCCCCCGACGCCCGCTCTCCGAGCTTTGCGGCGACCGGGAACCGAATCCGCTCCGCGCGAGCCCGGGCCAGGCTTCGAAGATGCCCTCCGGATCAGCGGGGCAACCTCCCGATCCACGAGATCAGGAAGTCGACGTATTCGGGCTCCACGGGCCCTTCCCCCATGTAGTCCTCCGATTCCGGCGCGCCCGACATGAGGTGGCCCGAGCGTTCGGATACGTAGAAGGTGACCCGCGTCTCATCGGGCACGGCGGCGCGAATCGCAGCCATACTCGCCTCCACGGGGACCCACCGATCCTGTGCCCCGAACACGAAGAGCAACGGCTTGCGCAACGAGGCCAGGGTCTCGGTGGGATCGAAGTCCATCTCGAAGTGCCACTTCGAGCGCGTCACGTCGGCGGGCAGGTTTCCGCCGTTCGGCAGAAAGGCCAGGGGGAACCATTCCGCCGATCGATGGCGGTCGATGAGAGACTGCAGTGCGGCGCGTTGCTCGGGCGCGCGAAAGTACTGATCGATCCGGGAGCGGAGGTCCAGCGCCG
>JBFIOX010000035.1:0-13001 GCA_041610455.1 Gemmatimonadota bacterium | reverse complement strand
GTCAGGCGGTCGGTGTCGGCCACGGCGTCGTACCACAGGGCACCGCCGGTGAGCCCACGCGCCTCGACGCCGGGGATCGCCTGCAGACAGCGGGCCCTCGAGATCGTAAGACTGCGCGGGAGGCGCTGGCCGGGCTCGAGGCCCCGACTGCGGTCGGGGGCGAGCAGATCCCCGATCCGGAACGCGGCCGCGTGGATCCAGCGCCCTCGCGCTCCGTAGCCGTACGTGGGGACGATGCAGCGCAGCGGCCGCACCAGGTGGGGGGCGAGCGCGAGCAGTCGTCGCCGGGCCGAGCTGGACGACCGCACGCGCGCGACGTCCAGCCGCTGCAGATAGCGCAGGCCTCCGTGGACGAGCTTCAGACTGTTGGCGGAGGCGCCGGATCCGAAGTCTTCCGCATCGACCAGCGCCACGCGCCAGCCCTGGAGGGTGGCGGCGCGGGCCATGGACGCGCCGTGCACGCCCGCGCCCACGACGACGAGATCGAACGTCTCGTCCGCGAGGCGCGCCAGCTCGACGTCACGTCGAAGCGCGTGCTTCGAGCTCTCCATAGGCCTCGCGAACGGATTCGGTGAAACGGGCGCGCGAGAACCGCGCCTCGGCCAGCTCGCGCGCCGCCCGCCCCAGGGCACGCCGCAGCTCCGGCTCCTCCAGCAACGTCGCCAGTCCCGCGGCCATCGCGGCGGCCTCGGGCTCGACGAGGACGGCGCACCCATCGTCCAGGACCTGGGTGTGCGCCCGGATCCGCGTGGCGAGGATGGGACGCCCCGAAGCCAGATAAGAATAGATCTTCATGGGCGTGTTCCCCCCGCGCAGACGGGGCGAAACGAGCAAGTCGGCCTGTGCCAGGTACGACCCGAGGTCGCGCAGGGGGCGGGGGCCCACGAAACGCACGCGGTCGGCCAAGCCGAGCGCCTCGGCCTGCCGGCGTCGCGCGGCGACCGCGCCGTCGGGGCCGCCGATCACGACCAGCCGAAGGTCCGAGCGCGGCAAGCGGGCCAGGCTCTCGAGCAGGAGATCCACGCCCTGGTACGACTCCAGGTTGCCGACGTACAGGGCCAGCGAATCGCGCGGCCCCAGCCCGGCGCGCAGATCCTCGACCCCTGGTGCCGACGAGCCGGCAGCCGCGCTGGCCTCGCCCGACTGCAAGGGCACGTCCTCCACCACGCGCACCGTGGTTCCGGTGCCGTAGGTCCCCGCCAGCTCGCCGAGATCCGGACACACCGCGAGCACCAGATCCGCCCGCTCGATGGCCATCCGCTCCAGCCGTCGCAGGGGGCCTCGGAGCGCCCGCGACCACCGCCGGCCCTCCGTGAGTTGTTCCACGAGCGAGGAGTCCATGTCGTACACCAGCAGTCGCCGTCCGCGCCGCCGGGCGAGCAACGCGGGGAATACCGACTCCTCGACCGCGTGGATGACGTCGTAGGACCGCTTGCGGACCTGTCCCATCAGCTTGAGGGACAGGACCACGTCGCAGGCGACCTTCTTCCACGAGAAACCGATGGGAATCTCGCGAATCCCCCACAGCCGAGGGATGCGGAAGATCTCGAGTCCCTCGGCGGCGATGTCCTGGCCCTCGTGGTACGTGAGCAGATCGACGCGGTGGCCCAGCCCGCACAAGGTTTCGGCGAGCAGCCGCGTGGCGATCGGGGTCCCCCGCTCCTGGTAGAAGGGCTGCGGCGCGACGAGCAGTACTTCCACGTCAGCGGCCGAGCCGGTCGGCCCGCAGGAGCGCGGGAGATCCGAAGACCGAAGTCAGGCGGATGGCCTCCGCCCACCGCTCCGTGGCCCGTAGCGCCAGGGGACTGTCGAGCCGCCGGTGGAGCACCATCGGGAGGAAGAGCTGGGGACGGACCCGGGTGACCTCGAAGCGGTGTCGTCCGAAGGCGCCCGCGAGCTCGTCCCGCGAGAAGCTGCGGTAGGGGCGCGTGTTCCCCTCGACCCGCTTCTTCAGGGCGAACAGGCGGGGGGTCAGCGCGTTGAAGCCCGTCGGCCGGGGGAAGTCGATGAGCACCGTGCGTCGGGACACGCGGCACAGCTCCCCCACGAAGCGCTCCCAGGCCTCGAGGTGCGAGACGAGACGCACCGAGGTCACCAGGTCGACGCTGCGGTCGGCGAAGGGGAGCTCCAAGACGTCACCGACGACCAGATGAGCCCGTGGAAAACCGCGCCGCACCCGCTCGAGCGATTCCCCATCGCTGCCCAGGACCGTGGCCACGGTGTCGGGCCGATCGAGGAACGGCATCAGCTGCGCGTGCCCGCCCCCGACGTCGACGGCCTGGCCACCCCGCCAGTCGTCCAGCACGTCTCGGAGCGCGATCTCTTGCCGCTCGAGCAGGAAGCGGCCGGCTCGTCCCGCGAACCGCGCGGCGTAGTCGTCCGAAGCCGTCTCGATATCCGGCGTCTCCCGGACGCCCGGGCGTGCGACGACGCCTTCGCGGAGGTCGCGCGTCATCGAAGGTCGCGCCTCATCGACCGCGCAGACGGCGCCAGCGGAGGCGGATCTGGTTCCTGACGAACCGCGCCGATCGCTCGCGAGGCCCGAAGGCCTCGATGCCCGCCTGCGCGCGCTCGACGGCGGCCCGCAGCGCGTCGGAAGGTGTCGTCATGGGCAGATCTCCCGGGATGACGAAGCCCGCTCGGCCCACCGTGCGCTCCTCTCCGGGCAGGGGCAGCGGATCCGAGCCCGAGATGACCCGGATGTCCCGCGCATCGGCCGCCGCAAACAGGGTGCCGCGCGGCCACCACGCCGGCCGCCCCGCGTTGTCGGCGAGGAACAGGCGCCCCGCCTCGCCCGAATCCAGAAGCCGACGGATCGCCCTCCCCCGACGGCCCCACCATTTCCCCACGCCCCAGGGCAGCGCGAGGATCGCCCGGCCGCGGCAACGGCCCAGCGTGGCGGCGGCCGGCTCGCCGTCCGGAGGGCGCTCGCGCGACGCCAGCGCCAGCACCTCCAGACCCTCGCGGGTCACCACCTGGTAGCCCGCCACGATGAGGACTTCGCGGCCGCGGGCGTCGAGCGCCCGCAGCGTCCCGGGATCGCCGGCGATCCGGTGCAGGGTCCAGCCGCGGCCGCCCGCGGGCTCGTTCGCCCTTCCGTCCGGCGCGGGTCGGTCCAGTCCGCGGGAACGCGTCTCGAACCAGGCGCAATTCGCACTCTCGGCCAGAAGGAGCACCGCGCGAAAGCGATCCTCGTACCCCCGCCGCGCCGCCTCGCTCTCGAGGTTGGTCCAGGCCGCCGTGAGCAAGGTGCAAACGTCGAAGTCTTCGTAGACGTGCACGTGCCCGTCGACGACGGTGATCTCCGGCATGTCGTCTCCGAGGGGGGCGATCGGCTCGGTCTCAGCGCGCTCGCGTAGCCCGACCGCGACGGACGCGTGAGGTCACGATCGCCCCCGCGCCCGACGGCGGGAGGGCGACCGGCCGGCCGGACGCGGGTCTCCTACCGGGACCACGGCGGGACGACGCCGTTCATGCGCGCGTACGCCACGGATTGTCCCACGTGCTCGTTCATGTGCGAGAGCAGTTGGAAGAGCACCGCCCAGCCCGCGACACGCCGGCCGTACAGCGTGGTCTCGGCCACCAGATCCTCCTCGCTCATGCGGCCGACCGCGTCGTTCACATGCTCGACGGAACGGGCGAAGATCCTCTGAACCTCGTCCTTGTCGCTGATCGCCTCGAGCCCCGAATAGTCGACACCGTGCGGAGGCGCGATGCCGAGATTCTGGTCGAGGTACATGAAGTTGTAGCGCGCCAGGTGCATGTAGACCTGCGCGACGGGCATCACCCCCGCACCGGGGCTCCACTCGTACTTCTCGGCGGGCATCGCCTTCGCCAGCTCGGCGATCTTGTAGCTCGACTGCTCGAAATGGGCCAGGAACTCGTCCCGGTAGTCGGTCGCCGCGCTCTGCGCCGACAACGTTCCAGCGGCGAGGATGAGGGGGATGGCCAGGCGAGCCGATCGCATCGTGTTCCGCATCGAGTCCTCCTTGGGACGAGCCGTCAGAAGCGCGCTCGCCACCTCATGTTCATGTAACGGTCTCCGGCCGCCAACTCATCGAGCATCTGCGCGAGTCGGCGCTGCTTCGTCTCGTCACGCTTCGCGCGACCGATCCACCCGAGATAGTCGTTGCGCTGGTAGGGGGGGCGAGCGCGATACGCCTCCATGAGACCCCTGGAGAGCAGGGCCTCGCGAACGAAGGCCGGCATGGGGTGCCGGGGCCGCCGCAGGCCCGCCAGGTCGTCTCCCTGCTCGGCGTCAGGGGTCACAACACGCACGGATCCGAGCCACGAACTCGCGCGCCAGCTCGTTCGGGATCGGGATCGTCAGATTGTATTGCGCCACCCGCCACGTCCCCTCCTCCGCGACGAGGACGCCGGTGCCGCGCGTCTCGCCGAGATTCTCGTTCGACAACCGCTCGTCGAACCACGCCGTGCGCCCATCCGCGGCCACGTACACGTGACGCTCGATGGGCGTGTAGGCCCAGCCGCTTCCCCGCTCGAAGCGCGCCTTCGCGTACGCCATGAACTCGTCGCGGGTCCAGCGCTCCGACGCGTCGGTCCCCAGGAAGACCGCGTCGCGGGCGTAGAGGGACGAGTAGCGCGCCAGATCGGCCGCGGCCGCTGCCTCGTGGAGCGCGTCCAGCACGCCCTCGATGGCCCGCAACCGCTCGGCGTCCTGGGCGCGCCCGACGTCCTGGCCGCGGGCCGCGCCGGCGCTCGCGGCGATGAGCGCGATACCCGCCAACGCCGGGCCGCTCGGGCGCGCCGACAAGAACCGTCGCCGAAAGGATGTTCTCCTCATGGACCTCGCCGCCTCGCTCTCCGTGTCGCCTCGCCCACCTGAGCATGTCCGGGCACCCCGGCGGCGGCAAGCCGCGGAGCGGGCCGTGGCCGGCCGGCACGTCGCCGTCCGCAAGAGTTACGACCCTACCGGCCTGGCCTCCCGGATGGCAGGTTTGGCCACAACACGGTGCGCTGCCGAACGCCGGCCCCTCGCAGCGGTGGATGACACATGAGTCCGGACCCACGGGATCGGAGAACGTTTCTCAAGCAATCCGCCGCGGCCGCCTCGGCCCTCGCCCTGGGCTGCGCGCCCGAGGGGGCCGAGCGGGCGTCCGGGACCGCTGCCCCTCCCCCGCTGCCGCGCGAACCCCTACGCGCCGTGGCGGCGACCGTGCTCCCGTCGGAGGTCGGACCGGAGGGGCCCGCGCGGATCGCGGACGAGTTCGAGGCGTGGCTGGCCGGCTATGCGCCCGTGAGCGAGCAGGTTCATGGCTACGGAACGCAGGAGATCCGCTACGGCCCGCCGGCTCCCGGCCCCCGGTGGTCGGCCCAGCTCGAAGCGCTGGACTCGGAGGCACGGGCCCGCCACGGGCGCCCGTTCGCGAGTCTGGCCCCCGCCGAGCGCCGGGCGCTCCTGGAGACCGCCTTGGCGCAGGCCGAGGGCGGGCTCGCGGACCGCCCGGCCGCCCTGACGGCCGATCACGTCGCGGTCGGCCTGCTGTCCTTCTTCTACGGCTCGCCGGAGGCCGCCGACCTGTGTTACGGGCGACGCATCGGAGCCGGGACGTGTCGCCCGCTCGAGGCCTCGGGCGAGCGCCCGGAGCGGCTCGACGTCGAGATCGCGGCCAGACCATCCTCACGCCCTCCGGCGCCTCGGTCGGAGTCCCGCGGCACCCGCATCGAGCGCGGGCTCGAGCCCGCGAGCTGAGCGTGCCGGCCACCGTCGAGACGGACGTCTGTGTGATCGGGTCGGGGATCACCGCGGCCATGCTGGTCGATAAGCTGGCCGACGATCGCGACCTGAAAATCACCGTGGTCGAGGCCGGTGCACCCCCGCCGCCCTTGGCGCGGCGCGCGGAGCTCCGACGCCGGTACGTGGACTACGGCGACAACCCCTGGCCGGGCGACCACATCGAGACGCACACGGTCGTCGGCCGGCCGCACGGCTTCTCGCCCTCGCACGTCGTGGGCGGGCTGGCCATGCACTGGGGGGCCGTCACGCCGCGCTTCACCCCCGAGGATTTCCGGGTGCGGGCGCTGTACGGCGAAGGCGACGATTGGCCCCTGACGTACGACGACCTCGAGCCCGCCTACGGTGAGGCGGAGGTGCGGATGGGGGTGGCGGGCGACCCGGGGCCCGAGGATCTCGACCCGCGATCGAGCCCCTACCCGATGCCGGCCATCCCGCTCACCTACAATCTCGTTCGCCTGAAAGCCTGGGCGGAGGCCTCGGGCGTCCCGTTCTGGCCCATGCCGTCGGCCAAGAACTCAAGGCCCTACGGCGGGCGCGCCCAGTGCTGCCGGCACGAGACGTGTTGGCCCATCTGCCCGATCGGCGCCAAGTACTCGCCGGAGTTCACCTTCTCCGCGCTCGCCCGGGCAGGCCGGGTGGAGATACTCACCGAGACCCTCGTCCGACGCCTGCACGTGGCGGACGCCTCCGAGCGAATCGAGCGGGCCACGGCGGTGGACCGGACGGACCCGAGCCGATCGCTGGAGCTGCGAGCCTCGGTGTTCGTGCTCGCGGCGGGCTACGTGTGGAGCCCCCACCTGCTCCTTCTCTCGGCGGATGCCCGCCATCCCGACGGACTCGCCAATCGATCGGGGCTCGTGGGCGCCTACCTGTGCGGTCACCGTGGCGTCAACGCATTCGTGGACGTGCCGTTCGACATCTACCCGGGCATGAACGGGCAGCACAGCCTGCTCTCGACCCGTTTCATGCGTCCGGGACCTCAACGTCGGTACCTGCGCCACGATTTCCGCATTTGGGAATCCGCGGTGGGCAAGGAGCCGCGCCTGCGCGATGACGCCGGGCGGCTGATGCTGGGAGACGGGGTGCTCGCCGATTGGCGCGAGCGAGCCCGCGGGCGGGGCACCGCGCGGCTTCGGGCCTACTACGATGCGATGCCGGCGCGGGACAGCCGTCTCACCCTGCACCCCACCGAGCGCGACGCCTGGGGCGATCCCCTGCCCCGCGTCTCCTTCGCCGACGCGGCGTCCTCGGTCGCGTCGCGGGCGTACAGCGAGGAGACGATCGCGGCCCGGTTCCGCGAGTTCGCGCGGGCGGGCGGGGGCGAGGTGTTCACGGTCCGTCCCTCGGACGCGCAGGAGCACCCGGGAGGAGGGTGCCGCATGGGCCGCGACCCGGGGCGCAGCGTGGTCGACTCCCACGGGCGTGCGCACGATCACGAGAACCTGTTCATCGTCGGCGCGCCCACCTTCGTCACCGCCGGCTGCACCAACGGAACGCTCACGATGGCGGCCCTCGGCATCCGGGCCGCAGCCGAGATCGGGCGCGCGTGGCCCGTGCGGGAGGCGTCGCGCTCGACACCCGGACGAGGAGATGTCGCATGAGACAACCCGGATGGGCCGGTCTCGCCCTCGCCTTCGTGGTCGCGACGGGCTGCGTCGGCGGGGACACCTCGACTTCGGGCGATGACGAGGCGGCGCGCCGTGGGCCGGAACCCGACCGCGTGGTGCTGCGCGCCGATCGAATCCTCGACGGCACCGGCCAGGTTTGGACCGGCCGCGACGTGGTCATCGGCGGGGGACGCATCGAGGCCATCGTCGCCTCGGGCGCGGTCGCCGGGGCCCCCGTGTTCGATCTGTCGGGAACGACGCTGTTGCCCGGGCTGATCGACACGCACGTGCACCTCGGGTGGCACTTCGATCGCGAGAGCGGCCGGCTGCACAGCGATGCTTCGACGGACGGTGCGGAGGCCCAGGCCCTCTACGCGGCCGAGAACGCCTGGAACATGCTGATCAGCGGGGTGACGACCGTGCAGAGCCTGGGCGGCCCCGAGGACCTGGCGGTGCGGGACGCGATCGCGAAGGGGGCCTTGCCGGGACCACGCGTCCTCACCTCGATCCGCCCCATCACGGCCGAGTCCGGGTCCCCTGAGCGCATCCGGGAGCAGGTGGACAGCCTGGCGAACGCCGGAGCAGACGTGATCAAGATCTTCGCCTCGGCGAGCATCCGGGTCGGGGGCTCGCCGACGCTCAGCCAGGCGCAGCTCGATGCGGCATGCGGACAGGCCACTGCGCGCGGCCTGCGAGCCGTCGTCCACGCACACGGCCCCGAGAGCGCCGGCCGCGCCGCCCGCGCCGGTTGCTGGCAGATCGAGCACGGGGCGCTCCTCGACCGTCCTACGCTCGAGCTCCTGGCGGAGCGCGGGCTGTTCTTCGATCCGCACACCCACCTCATCTTCCAGAACTATTTCGACAACCAGTCGCGGTTTCTGGGCATCGGCAACTACACGGAAGAGGGCTTCGCCCAGATGCGGGCGGCCGTGCCGACCGCCCTCACGGCCTTCCGCGAGGCCCTCGCGGTCGAGGGACTCCGTGTCGTGTTCGGCACCGACGCGGTCGCGGGGGCGCACGGCCGGAACTGGCGGGAGCTGGCCTACCGCGTGCGGGAGGGCGGGCAGGATCCCATGGAGGCCATCGTCTCCGCGACCGGGCTCGCCGCAGCGTCGCTCGGTCTCGAGGACGAGATCGGTTCGGTGGCCCCCGGCGCCGCGGCGGATCTCATCGCGGTCGTGGGCGACCCCCGCGCCGACATCGAGGCGCTGGGGCGGGTGGCGTTCGTGATGCGCGCGGGCCAGGTCTACAAGTACGCCCCGCGGCCGGAATAGCGTTTGCGGAGCGCGGGCGCCTCGCGCCGCCCAGGCCGGGACCGCCCCATCGACACATCCATCTCCCGCGATGCGTACGCGGAGGGGAACGGGGGGGGGCCGCCGGCATACAGTGCGTAGAGCCGGTGGGCTCGGCGCGAGCCCTCCGACAGCGGAAGGCACGTCCATGAAGCGGTCCATCGAGCAAGCCCAGCGGGATCTGGAGAGAGAGCTCCGACGACGGGAGGGCGTGGCGGGGGTCGGGATCGGGGCGCACAAGGGCGAGCCCTGTCTCAAGGTCTACGTGTCCAAGCCGGGACCCGACAAGGGGATCCCCAGCCGCTTCGAGGGACACCCCGTGCTGGTGGTCGGGGGAGGGCCGTTCCGGGCGCTCGACGGCGAGGCCGGGGCCGGTCGTCCGCGGGGCCGGGGCAAGAAGGGGAGAAGCCGATGACCCCGCGCCGCAACCTCATCCTGGCGCTGTTTCTCGCCGGCCTCGCGTACGCCGCGATCCACGCGGGCCTGCCCCGCATCTCGTGGAACGACCTCCCCCGGGGTCCGTGGCACTTCGGAGTGGACGACCCGCGTCCCGAGCTCGTCGAGCTCGGGGCCCTGGCGGGCGTGGCTCGCGCCCAGCGGATGCACGAATCTCGGCTGTTCGCGCTGACCGGGGTGCGTGGCACCGGGTTGGCCTGGACGTCGGCGGGCGCCCCCGCGCTCAAGATCTTCGTGGACCCCGACCACGCGGCGGCGCTTCCGCGCGAGATCGGAGGATTCCCGGTCATCGTGCAGCCGGCCGGTCCCTTCTACGCCTTGGGCGAGCCGGTCCAGCAGGCCGCCGTGGGCGACGCCGCGGCGGGGGAGCGCGACGCCCGCCTGCCGACCGCCCGCTTCGACCGTCCGGTCCCGCTGGGTGTCTCCACCGGACACCTCGATTCGACGGCCGGCACGATCGGGGCGGTCGTCACGGACGGACTCCGGACATTCGCGCTCAGCAACTGGCACGTGTACGTGCCCGGCGGCCGCGCCAGCGTCGGAGACGTCCTCCTCCAGCCCGGTCCCTACGACGGCGGCGTGGCCCCGGCGGACGTGATCGGCACCCTGGCCGCCTTCGAGCCCGTCACCCTGTCGCCCTTCGCGAACAACCGGATCGATGCCGCGCTCGCCCGCACGGACCAGGTCATGCCCCGCACCCCCGAGGACGGCTACGGATCGCCTCGCGCGAAGACCCTGCGGGCCACACCCGGCCTGTCGGTCAAGAAGTACGGACGCACGACCGGCATGACGTTCGGCCAGGTCGACGCGATCAACGCTTCGATCAACGTGAGCTACGGGTCGGCGGGCTCTCAGGTGGGACGCTTCACCGGTCAGATCGTGCTTTGCTGCGACATGAGCCAGGGCGGCGACTCGGGCTCGCTGGTCGTGGCGCACGATGTGGACGAGGACGGCCATGCGGGGCCCGATGACCGGCGGCCGGTCGCGCTCCTCTTCGCGGGCGATCGGCGACTGACGATCGCGAATCCGATCGATCTCGTGCTCGACCGCTTCGGCGTGACCATCGTCGAGGCCGAGGAGGAAGACCGCTAGACGGGCGCTCCCGCGCCCCACCCTCGCGCCCCTCGCGCGCGCCCCCGTAGCTTGGCGCGCCATGGACGGCCTTCGCTCGCACTACCGGCCTCGCACCCGCGCCGGGCGCTCGGCGGTGATCGCGTTCGTCATACTGTTCGCGTTCACGCAGCCGCCACTGGTGTATTGGCTCGCGAACCGGACCGAGCCGTGGCTGGCCGGCCTGCCGTTCCTCTACGCATACCTGGGCGTCCTGTACTTCGCCCTCATCGGCGTGCTGCTTTGGGCCAGGCGGCGGGGACTCTGAGCGCGGCCGGCCGAGCGGCGCGGCGCCCGCCCCGGCTCGACGACCGGCCCCTGCCCCGGCTCGGCACGCGGCCCCTGCCGCACCGGCCGGCCGGGCCGCCCCTCCCGTCTGTCGGGGGGCGCTAGCCCATGGAGCCCTGGGTCGTCGCCACGGGTCTCATATTCCTCTACCTCCTCGTCACCATCGTGCTGGGCGTCGTCGCCAACCGACGCCTGGCCGTGGATCTGGAGGACTTCCTGTTGTACGGCCGCAAGGCCGGGTTCGTGGTCCTCTACCTCACGGTCGTGGCGACCTACCACTCCGCGTTCGCCTTCCTGGGCTCGGGCGGCTTCTTCTATACGCACGGCATCGGCTTCTGGGCCGCGGGCGCGTGGACGGTGTTGGTGGGTGCCATCACGTACGTGCTGGGCAGCCGCATCTGGGCGCTGGGCAAGAACTTCGGCTACATCACGCCGGCCGATCTGCTGGCCGACTTCTACGAGTCCGACGCGGTCCGCGTGGTGACGGCGATCGTCTCGGTGCTTTTCACCATCCTCTACATCCAGGTTCAGGCGCAGGGCCTGGGATACATCGTCTCCGTCGCATCGGGCGACCGCATCTCGTTCGAGCTCGGCACCGCCATCCTGCTCGCCGTGGCGGCGGGCTATCTGATCGCCGGCGGCCTGCGCGCCGTCTATTGGACCGACGTGGTGCAGGGAGTGTGGATGTACGTGGCGGTGTGGGTGGGCGCGCTCGTACTGGCGTTCGAGCTGTTCGGGGGGCCGCTCAAGCTGTGGCGGCGCGTGGCCGCCGAACGGCCAGACCTGCTCACCTTGCCCGGACCCGAGGGGTTCTTCACCCCCGGCATGTGGTTCGGGCTCGTGGTGGTGCTCTCGTTCGGGATCGTCTTCCAGCCCCATCTCATGATCCGCTACTACACGGCGGTCTCCGGCCGCACCATCAAGTGGCTGGGCGCGACGACGCCGATCTATCTCATGACGCTTTTCATCCCGGCGGCCCTCGTGGGCCTGGGCGGGGCCCTCGTCATGCCGGACCTGGACATTCCGGACACGATCTTTCCCGAGCTCCTCTTCGCCTACGCGCCCGCCTGGCTGACCGGCGCGATCCTGGCCGGCGCTACGGCGGCCGCCATGTCGACCCTGGACTCGATCCTCCACTCGAACATGACCGTGCTGACGCGCGACGTGTACCAGCGGTATCTGCGGCCCGGAGCCGACTCGGGGCACTACATCTTGGTGGGGCGGCTCATCGTGGTAGCGCTGCTCGGCGTGGGGTACGTCCTCTCGGTCAGCACGTTCGAGTTCCTCGTGGTGCTGGTCACGCTGTCGGGAGCAGGAGCGCTCCAGCTCATGCCGGCCGTGCTCGGGGTCTGCTTCCCGACGCGACGCCTCCTCACGGCCACGGGCGTCCTGGCCGGCATCGCGGCCGGGCTCGTCGCCCTTTACGTGACGCTGGTCGCCGTACCCCATCCCCTGGGGCTGCACGGCGGCATTTGGGGTCTGATCGCCAACTTCGTCGTCGCCTGGGGGGTGAGTCGCCACACGCGGCCGCCATCGGCCGAGACGGTGCGCCGCGTGCACGGGGCGGTGGAACGCTTCGTGTACGAAGGAGTGCCCGAGTGATCGTCGGCGTCGACACGGGGGGGACGTTCACCGACCTGGTGCTATTCGACGGGGCGGAAGTCCGAATTCACAAGGTCCCTTCGACGCCCGACGATCCGTCTCGCGCGGTTCTCGGCGGCCTGGTCGCGGTCCTGGGGGAGTCGGGGCTCCGCGCCGCGCGGGTGATCCACGGCTCGACGGTGGCGACCAACGCGCTGCTCGAGCGGAAGGGGGCGGCGGTCGCGCTCCTCACCACGGCCGGTTTCGAGGACGTGATCGAGATCGGACGACAGGCTCGCCCCGCCATCTACGATCTCGCGGTGACCCGTCCTCCCCCGCTCGTCCCGCGGGGACGGCGGTTCGGCGTGGGAGAACGCCTCGACGAGCGGGGGCGCGTCGTGCGGCCGCTGGATGCGGGGGTGATCGAGGAGGTGGTCGCGGCCGTCGCGGAATCCGGGGCCGATGCAGTCGCCATCTGCCTGCTCCACTCCTACGCCAACCCGGAGCACGAGCGGGCGCTGGCGGCCGCGCTGCGTGAGGTCGGCGCGCGGACGCCGACCGGGCCGGCACCCGCCCCGGAGACGGAGCGCCCCGGTCGCGAGGAGGCGCCGGATCCCGCCCCGTTCGTGACCGCCTCGCACGAGGTGCTGCCCGAGTTCCGCGAGTACGAGCGTACCAGCACGACTGTCGTCAACGCCTTCGTGGGACCCGTGATGGCCCGCTACCTGGACGAGCTGGGCCGGCGCCTCGACCCCGGCCGGATTCGCATCATGGCGTCCAACGGTGGGGTCGTCTCGCTGGAAGCCGCTTCGAGGCTGGCGGTGCAGACCGTGCTCTCCGGTCCGGCGGGCGGTGCCGTCGGCGGCTTCGAGGTCGGCAGGCTCGCCGGGTTCGAACGGGTGATCACGT
>JBFIOX010000034.1:0-13138 GCA_041610455.1 Gemmatimonadota bacterium | reverse complement strand
TGGTGGCGGCCACGGGTGGGGTGTTGGCGCCCGGTCTGGTCCTGCACGCCGAGCTCCATGCGCTGGTCAGGGCGGGGCTCTCCCCGGCCGAGGCGCTGGGCGCCGCCACGCGCGACGCGGCGCTGGCGCTGGGGGTGGCCGATTCGCTGGGCACCCTCGAGCCGGGGAAGCTGGCGGACTTCTTGATCCTGGAGGGCGATCCGACCGAGGACATCCTCAACTCGACGCTCCTGCGTCGCGTGGCCAAGGCGGGCCGGCTCTACGATTCCGGGTCCCTCTTCCAGGCCCTGCTCGATTCGCCCGGGGAGCGGGCCACCGCGCCCACCCTGCGTCTCATCGTGGGACTCCTGGCCATGCTGGCCACGGCGTTCGTCGCCTGGCGGGTGGTCACCCTGCATCGGCGGAACACCCCGGCGGGGTGGCGCCAGCGCTGACCGGACCGCGGGCTCAGGCGGCGCGCAGCTCCTGCACGAGGTCCGAGATCCGGTCCAGGGCGGCCTCCAGCTCGGCGGCCGGATTGCCGAAGCCGACGCGCAGGTAGCGGTCCATGCCGAAGTGGTCGCCCGGCACCACCAGCACGCTTTTCTCGGTGCGCAGACGCTCGGCCAATTCGGTCGAGTTCACATCGAGCGCGTAGCGCACGTAGCAGATGGCGCCGGCCTCGGGCGGGCGATACCGGAACATCTCGCGGCGCGCGTCGAACCAGCCCGCCAGGATCGGCAGGTTGCCGCGTATGATCCCGCGCGTGCGGTCGAGCACCCGCGCGCGTGTGGCGGGCGCCAGCACGCGGCGGGCCGCCTCATCCGAAAGCGTGGACGGCGTGATCGTCGTGTAATCCTTGCGGCCCCACAGCTCCTCTCGCCGTTCGGTCGGCGCGACCAGCCACCCGAGCCTGAGGCCGGGTAGCCCGTACGCCTTGGAGAGCGAGCCCGTGATGATGACCCGGTCGGAGCGGCCCCAGAAGCTGGGGGTCTCCGGCCCGGACACCTCCGCTCCGGCGTACACCTCGTCGGCCAGGAGCCAGGCCCCCGCCGCCTCGCACGCCGCCACGATCTCGTCCATCGCCTCGGTCGAGAGCACCGCGCCGGTGGGGTTGTTGGGATTGGTCACCACCACGAGCCGGGTACCGGGCGTGACGAGCTCGCTGGCTGCCCCGGGCGCGGGCTGCCAGCCGCGGTCTTCCTCGAGCGGGAGCGACACGACCTCGGCGCCGAGCCCCCGGGCCAGGCCGGGCGTCTGGCCGTAGGTCGGCTCGACCGCCACCACGCGGTCGCCCTCAGAGAGCAGGCTCCACAGCACGACGTAGTTCGCCTCGGCGCCGCCCGTCGTCGCCACCACATGGTCGGGCTCGGCGTCGTACAGCGCCGCGATGCGCTCCCGCAGCTCGTCGGACCCGTCGCTCTGGCCGTACTCCAGCCGCACGTCGCCCGGGTCCAGGTCGACGAGGGTCAGCAGCTCGCCGAGCGTCATCGGATGCACGCCGCTCTCCGAGAGATTGAAGTCGACCCGGTGCTCGAACGTCGATTGCCAACGCTCCATCGCGAAAGGCGGAACGCGCATCCTTACCTCCTGGGTTCGCTGGGCCTGCCGGGCCTCGCACCGCCGGTGGCGCGACCCGAGATCACTCGCGGGGGGGGCGGATCGTCGAACACGGCCTGCACGAACGCCGGCACCCCCGGCTCGCCGGCGAAGAACCCGCCCCGCTCGCCGCGCGTCAGGGCCCACCGATGGAGCCAGGTGATGCCCGCCGGGCCGGTATAGGTGTCCTCCGAAGCGTAGGCGGGATCGGCCAGCGCCTCGTCCAACGCGACGAACGCGTACCCGCGGGACGTCATCATCCGCACCAGCGGATCGAGCGCGTCCGCGTTGAGCCGGTTCGCGTGCAGCAGCAGGACCTGGGGCAGCTCGTAGCCGAGCAGGGCCTTCGATTGGGCCTCGTAGTAGGCGAACACGGCGTCCATGTAGGCCACGTACGCCTCGGTGATGCGGTTCGCGAGCGAGGCGTCGCGGCGCGCCCGGGCGTGATCGTAGGCACGCGCGAAGATCCACTCCTGGTTGTCGATCGTCACCGGCGCCACGCGGTATCCGTGCTCGGCCAGGAAGCGCTCGAGCCCGTCGCGGACCTCGAGACTCCGGCCGCTGTGCAGGAACGGGTGTCGGAAATAGCGGGGTCGCCGCTCGACCCGGGCGAGCAGCGCGCGCGTCACCACCTCCCCTCGCAGCACATCCCGCTCGAACTGGTCGAGCGGCGTCCTGTGCAGGTCGGGATGCGAGTACGTGTGGTTCCCCAGCTCGAGCCCGGCCTCGACCCACGTCTCGAGCAGCGCCGCCCTGCGCTCGTCGAGCGCCCCATCGACGTAGAGCTTGCCCTCGTTCACGAACCCGATGGCCGGGATCTGGTGTCGCGCGAGCCCGCCCACGAGGCCCTCGGTGATGACCTCGAGCTCCCCCAGCGTGCCCAGGAAACTGTTGGCGGGCAGGTCGTCGAACGTCAGCGCCACGCGGCGGGCGCCGCCGGTGTCCGGGGCATCCGGTCGGGGCGTGGCACCCGGTGCACCCGGTCGGGGCGTGGCATCCGGTTGGGGCGGGGCGCCCGGGCTGCTCCGCGCGTGTCCGAGCGGGACGAGAGGGGCGCCCGCGAGCCACAGGGCCGCGGCGGACGCCAGGACGACGGCGCCGGGCCCCACCGCGCGGTGGGACCCGTTCAAGCCGGCGCCGCCCGACGGTGATCGAGCGCCATCGTGTCTTCGTCGAGGTAGCCCCAGATGGCGAGCGCGCCGGCCGCGATGATCAGCGACGGGTAGAACAGCGCGTTCGTCCCCTCGAACACCCACCCCCACGGGTCGATGATCGACTTCCACACGGACAGCCCCGATATGAGAAGGATCAGCATCATGATCGGATACGTGACCCGCCTCCACAGACCCACCACGATCAGCAGGCCCAGCAGCGTCTCGAACACCCCGAAGACGTTGAGGAAGAGGGCCTGGTTGCCGATCCCCAGGTAAAAGGTGTCGGACACGCGGATGGCGTGCTCGACGTTGACCAGTTTGTCGATGCCCCACATCACGAGCAGCCAGCCGATACTCACGCGCAGGAGAAACAAGCCCCAGCGTTTCATGATGTCCTCCGTTCCCCTCGGTTCAAGCGTCGACGCGCCCGGCAGCTCAGTTCGCCATGGGGTTCTCGTCCGCGCTCGCGCCGTAGGTAGCGGGGACCGGCACGTCGAGCAGGCGGAGGTACACGGAGAGCTGACCGCGATGGTGATACCAGTGGTTGAGCAGGATCGCGCGAGCCAGCCCGACCTTCGGCATGCTCATCATCTCCGTCCCGTTGGTGACGATCCGGAACATCCGCATGGCATCCTCGTCGCTCATTCCCGCCAGCACCGCCTTGGCCTTCTCGATGCTCTCGTCGAGCGCCGCCAGGATCTCGGCCGTGGACGCCGGCTGGGGGTTGTTGCCGAACTCGGGCGGCGGCACTTCGTCCACCTGGAGGAGGTCCGATACGATCCCCGGGGTCCGCGCGACGTGCAGCGCCAGCTGGCCCAGGGTCATCGACTTCGCGTGGGGGCGCCAGTCGAGCTGATCGCCGGGCACGCGCTCGAGCATGGTGCGGGTGGCGGGCCCCTCCATGTCTAGTTCGGAGATGAAGGATTCCATGACGGACATTGTCGATACCTCCGTGTCGGGCGGGGGCGAGCGAGGACCGATCGCGCCGCGGCTCGGCCGCGACGGCGGCGGGTCCGCTTCCGGCCTCGTAGTGTCCGTTGGATGCCCAGGGGCCGTCAATGGATGCGTCGGCGCGGCGGTGCCGGTCGCTCGCGAGGGACCGGAGGGCGGCAGCCGCGCTGGCGGGTCGCCGGCGGACCGGAACCGCACCGCGACCGCCCGGGTTCTTTGATACGCGTTCACGCGCGGGGGTAGATTGCCCCGCCGGTGAGCGAGATCCCCACCTGCACGGGGAGGACGGTTGGCACCGAGGAATCCACGACACGAGCGCCCGAAGGGGCCGTCAGCGCTGCGCCGAGGCGCGGCGTTCGGCGGACGGCTGCCGGCGATCGCGCTCGCGCTGCTGGCCGCGGCCCCCGGGGCCCGGGATGCGACCGCCCAGCTGACCCCCGAGCTGGCGCCGCAGGAGGCCTTCGATCTCGAGAAGGGAGAGGTCGAGGTGGCGCTCGATCGCACGTCCTACCTGCCCGGCGAGGGGGCGCGGATCGCCGTGCGCCTGGTGATCGAGGACGGCTGGCACACCAATAGCCACGTGCCCACCTACGACAACCTCATCGGCACCGAGGTGCGATTCGAGCTGCCCCGGGGGTGGGATCCGCCCGAGGCCACCCAGTATCCGCCCGGGGTGATGAAGACGTTCAGCTTCGCCGAGGATCCGATCTCGGTCTTCGAGGGCGAGGTCCACATGCTCGGCGCGTTCACGGTCCCGCCCACGGCCGAGCGCGGTACGTACCCCATCCGCACGCGGGTCACCTACCAGGCCTGCGACGACAAGATGTGCCTGGCGCCGGTGACGACCGAGGCGACCCTCGGCATCGATGTCGGCGCGGCCGGTGAGCCCGCCAACGAGGCGTTCTTCGCGGCCGGCGCCGTGCAGACGGGCTCGTCGGCCGGCTCCGGCGGGTCACCCTCCGGGACCCGGCACGGTTACGCGTGGTTCATCCTGATCGGGCTCCTGGGCGGGCTCATCCTCAACGCCATGCCGTGCGTGCTCCCCGTCCTCTCGATCAAGGTGTTCGGCCTCGTGAAGAGCGCCGAGGGGGGGCGCGCGGCCGTCACCGTGGGCAGCCTGGCCACCGCCGCGGGCATCCTCATCTCGTTCCTCGCCTTGGCCGGCGCCGCCATCGTGGCGCGCGCGCTGGGCGCGGCGGTGGGCTGGGGCATCCAGTTCCAGGAGCCCGCGTTCGTGTCGGCGCTCGCCGTGGTGGTGCTCCTCTTCACCCTCAATCTGTGGGGGCTGTTCGAGATCCCCTTGCCGCGGCTGTGGGCCCGGGTCGGCGCCTCGGGCCCCTCGGAGGGCCTGGCCGGCCACCTGACCACCGGCTTCTTCGCCACGCTGATGGCCACGCCCTGCTCGGCCCCGTTCCTCGGCACCGCCCTGGGGTTCGCGCTGACGCGCGATACGGCCACGACGCTGGCCATGTTCACGGCGATCGGCACCGGCATGGCCTCTCCCTATCTGCTGCTCGCCGCCTTCCCGGGCCTCGCCGCCGTGTTGCCCAAGCCGGGGCCGTGGATGTCGACGTTCCGTATCGTGATGGGCTTCTTGCTGGCCGCGACGCTCGTGTGGCTCCTCTACGTCCTGTCCGGTCTCCTGCCCGCGCATCGACTGGCGTTCTTCGAGCTGGGGCTCCTGGCCATCGCGCTCGTCGTGTGGCTGGGGAGCCGGAACCGCGCGGGATCGGCCGGGCGGCGGGCCGCCTCGGTAGCGGCGGCGCTCTTCATCTTCGCCGGCGTGGCGTACGCGGCGCGAGGCGGCGGCGAGGCGCCCGCCAGCGCGCTGGGCGTCGCTCCGGAGGACCGGCTGATCGCGTGGCAGACCTTCGACCGGGCGCGGGCCGAGCGGGAGGCCGCGCGCGGCCGGATCGTGTTCGTCGACGTGACGGCCGACTGGTGCTTCACGTGCAAGATCAACGAGGGACTGTTTCTCGAGACCGAGGAGGTGGCGGCGGCCTTCGACCGCTACGACGTCCTTGCCCTGCGGGCCGATTGGACGCGGCGGAACGACGCGATCGGGGAGTACCTGGCTTCGTTCGGCCGCTACGGGATCCCCTTCTACGTCATGTATCGACCGGGACGCGAGCCGCACGTCCTGTCGGAGCTGCTCTCCAAGTCCGCCATCCTGGATCTCCTCGAAGAGTGAGGGGCCGCCGACGAGTCCGGCGAGGGGACCCGTGATCCAGCTTCGCCGCATCGTCGTGCCCGAGCGCGACGGGGCGGAGTTCCCGTTCGGGATCCCGGCGCTGCGCGGGCTCGACCTCGAGCTGGAACGGCCCGTGACCCTGCTCGTGGGAGAGAACGGGAGCGGCAAGAGCACGTTCCTCGAGGCGCTCGCGATCGCGGCGCGCATGGTGGGGGTGGGGAGCCACGCGCCTGAGCGCGACCCGACCCTGGCCGGTCTCCGTCCGCTGGCCGATTCGATGCGCCTCACCTGGAACGCGCGCACGCACCGCGGCTTTTTCATGCGCGCCGAGGACTTCTTCGGGTTCGTCAACCGGATCAAGGACGAGCGGGTCGAGTTCGAGCGCGAGGCGCAGCGCATGCGCGCGGAGAATCCGGAGATGGCGGCGGCCGACATGACCCGCATGCTCGGGACCCAGCTCGGCTCGGTCCGTCAGCTCGCCGAGCGGTACGGAGAGGATCCGGACGCCCGCTCCCACGGGCAGCAGTTTCTGGCGTTGTTCCAGGCGAGGCTGGCGCCCCAGGGATTGTATCTGCTCGACGAGCCCGAGGTGGCGCTGTCGCCGACCAGCCAGCTGGCCTTCCTCTCGATCCTCATGCGTGCCGCGGAGGAGGAGGAGTGCCAGTTCCTCATCGCCACCCACTCGCCCATGCTCATGGCGCTGCCGGGGGCGACGATCCTCAGCCTGGACGACGTGCCCGTGCGCGCCGTTCCCTACGAGGACGTCTCGCACGTGCGTCTGACACGCGAGTTCCTCGAGGCCCCGGAGCGCTTCCTAAGGCACCTGTGATCGATCGTCCGGGCGGCAGGGGCCGCCCGGGCACCGCGGGCGGCCTTCCGGGCGCGGCGCCTGGCACTCCCCGGGCGCGGCGTCTAGCGGCCCGCGGCCTGGAGCTCCGCCGCCACGGCCTCCGCGGCGCGCCACACGCGCAGCGTGTTGCCGCCCCACAGCTGGCGGATTTCGTCTTCGGAATAGCCGCGGCGCACCAGCTCGAGGGTCACGTTGAGCGTCTCCGACGCATCCCGCCAACCCTCGACGCCCCCGCCTCCGTCGAAGTCGGAGCTGATGCCCACGTGATCGAGGCCGATGAGCTGCACCGCGTAGTCGATGTGGTCCACGAAATCCGATACGGTGGGCTCGGGGAAGCGCTCGCGGATGCGGGCCATGCCCGCTCGGAAGGCCTCGCGCTGGGCATCGGTCATGGACGAGAAGCCCCGAAAGCCGATCTCGGAACGCAGCGCATCGATGGCCGCCCGCTCCTGGTCGGATGGCACACGCACGAAGTCGCCCAGGGCCACCGTGTGCATGACGCCCCCGTTCTCCTTGAGCGCCATGAGCTGCTCGTCGTCCATGTTCCGCGGGTGCGCGGCCAGCGCGTAGGTGCTGGAGTGCGACGCGATCACCGGAGCCCGCGAGAGCCGCATGGCCTCGAGGCTGGCCTCTTTGGAGATGTGCGACACGTCCACCAGGATGCCGAGCCGATTCATCTCGGCGATGACCTGCGCGCCGAAGTCGCTGACCCCCCCGTTCTCACCCGGCGTGTCGCCGAATTCCCGGTTCGGCTGTGCCGAATCGGCGATGTCGTTGTTCCCGTTGTGCGCCAGCGTGATGTAGCGGGCCCCGAGGTCGTGGTACGTCTTCAGCAGCGAGAGATCCTTGCCGATCACGTACCCGTTCTCGATCCCGATGGCCGCCACCAGCTTCCCCTCGCCGTGGATGCGCTCCACATCGTCCGCCGAGTAGGCGAGCCCGATGCGGTCGGGATACATCTCGTCGGTCATCCGGTGGATGGCCTCGAACTTGGTCATCGCGCCCCGTTTGGCGGCCTCGTAGTTCTCGGGGGTGCGCCGCGTCTGGCCCACGTAGACGATGAAGAAGCCGACATCGAGCCCGCCGGCCCGCATCTTCTGGAGGTTCACCTGCCGGTCCGCGTCGAGGGGATCGACCTCCGGCGTGGCGAAGTCGAAGGGAATGTCGTCGTGCGTGTCGATCGTGAGGACGCGCTCGTGGATGCCGCGGGCCCGCGATTCGAGATCCTGGGCGCTCGCGCCGGCCGGCGGCGCTGGTTGCGCGGACGAGGCGGCGGTCTGAGGCGCGTCGGCGCCGCCGCAGGCAAGGAGCAGGGCGACTAGCGCGAAGGGGCCCGGACGACCTAGCGTCATCGCGCGCGGCCCACGTCGGTACGGGGCGTTTCTCATCGATCACTCCTCGAGCTTCGAACGGGGCGTCTCGGCGCCCTCCCGGGACATGAAGCCAGAAGCATTCTACCGCCTGCGAAGACGCGCAACCGAAGTGCCGAGCCGCCTGGCGACCGTCGGCTTGGCCGTCGCCGGCCTCGCGATCGGCTGCCGCGACGCGGTGGGACCCATCGTCGTGTACGACGAGAAGATCGCGTTCACCTCCATCCGCGACCGCTTCATGCGGATCTACACCATGAACCCGGACGGCTCGGCCCAGGCGGTCCTGACCGCCGACGAGCAGACCAACCTCGACCCGAGCTGGTCGCCGGATGGGGCCCAGATCCTGTTCACGAGCTGGCGTGACGGCGACGCGAACATCTACGTGATGGACGCGGACGGCTCGAATCCGATCCGCCTCACCGGACACCCGGCCAACGACCGCTCGGCCCGCTTCTCCCCCGCCGGCGGAAGGATCGCCTTCGTGGGCGAGCGGGGCGGCGATTACGACATCTTCGTCATGGGCGCGGACGGGTCGAACCCGGTCAACATCACGAACAGTCCGGGCACGGTGGACGTCGATCCGCAGTGGTCCCCCGACGGCAGCCGCATCGTGTTCTGCTCGACCCGCGGCAGCGACCCCGCCGAGCCGGTCTTCTCGCTGTTCACCATGCATCCGGACGGCTCGGATGTGCGGCGTCTGCCGGTGGAGGGGGGCGCGCGATCACCCGCCTGGTCGCCGGACGGCGCCCGGATCGCGTTCGTGTCGTTTCGGGACGACGGCGACGCGGAGATCTACGTGATGAGCGCGGACGGCTCCGCCCAGGTCAATCTCACCCGTCGGCTCGGCCTCGATGAGCTTCCGAGTTGGTCGCGATCCGGTTCGCACATCGTGTTCTCGAGCAAGCGCGATGGCGTGCCCGACATCTACGTGATGCGGGCCGACGGCTCCGATCCGGTCAACCTCACCCGCGATGGTTTCTGGGACGCTATGGCGACCTGGAGACCCTAGGTGGTGCCCGCATGTCCACAGCTCCCGCGCGTCACGGAATCTCGATTTTCCTCCTGCTGAGCGCCTGCGTGCCCGCCGACGCCGAGCCGCCGCGCGCTCAGGAGGCCGGGGAGCGGAGCCCTCTCCCCGTGGCCGGCCGCTCGACCGTGTACGCCCCGCACGGGATGGTGGCCACCAGCCAACCGCTGGCCTCGGCGGCCGCCCTGCGCGTGCTGGAATCGGGCGGCAACGCCTTCGACGCCGCCATCGCCGCCTCGGCGGTGCTGTCGCTCGTCGAGCCGCACATGACCGGACCGGGGGGCGACGTGTTCGCGCTATTCTGGTCGGCCGAAGAGGGGCGTCTCGCCGGTCTGGACGCGAGCGGCCGGGCGGGTGCCAACATGACCCCGGCGCGCATCCTGGCGTCGGGGTCGGGGCGGGTGCCCGCCGCGGGGCCGGGCTCGGTCACGGTGCCCGGCGCGGTGGCCGGCTGGGCGGCGCTCAACGAGAGGTACGGAGCCCGACCGCTGGCCGATCTGCTCGCACCGGCCATCGCGCTGGCCGAGGAGGGCTTCCCCGTGTCCCCCATCATCGCCGAGCAGTGGGCTGGCCAGGTCGCCAAGCTGCGCGCCGACCCCGGCGCCGCGGCCACCTATCTGGTGGAGGGCGAGCGGGCGCCGCGCGCGGGCGAATGGTTCCGGAACCCCGATCTGGCGGCCTCGTTGCGCGCCATCGCCGAGGAGGGGCCCGGCGCCATGTACGGTGGCGAGCTGGGGCGCGCGGTGGTGGATGGGCTCGCCGCGCTCGGGGGGTTTCTGACCCACGCCGACATGCAGGCGATGGAGGTGCGCTGGGTCACGCCCCTCTCCGTCGAGTACGACGGGTGGACCGTGTGGGAGCTGCCGCCCGCCGGGCAGGGCGTGGCCGCGCTGCAGATGCTCGGGCTGCTCGAGCCGCTCGACCTCGCCGGCATGGGCCACAACTCGGCGGCGTACCTGCACCATCTCATCGAGGCCAAGAAACTCGCCTTCGCGGATCTGGGCCGGTACGTGGCCGACGCCGATCACATGGAGATCGACCCGCGCGCCCTGCTCGATGCCGACTACCTGGCCTCGCGCCGGGCGCTCATCGACCCGGGCCGCGCGGCGGAGAGGCCGGAGCCGGGCGAGCTGACGACGCACAGCGAGACGATCTACCTGGCCGTGGGGGACGGGCAGGGCAACCTGGTTTCGTTCATCCACTCCATCTTCGGCTACTTCGGCTCGGGCGTCGTCGTCCCGGGAACGGGATTCGTGCTTCAGAATCGGGGGGCGGGGTTCACCCTCGAGGAAGGACATCCCAACCGCGTGGCGCCGGGCAAGCGGCCCCTGCACACGCTCATACCCGGCTTCGTGACGCGCGACGGCGAGCCACTCATGGCGTTCGGCGTCATGGGAGGCTCGATGCAGCCGCAGGGACACGTCCAGGTGATCCTGAACATGATCGAGTTCGGGATGGACCCCCAGGCGGCGATCGACGCGGCGCGCTTCCGGCACCTCGGCGGCCGGCGCGTGGCGATCGAGAACGTCACCGCCCGGCTCGCCGCGCGCCTGACGACGCTCGGCCACGAGGTGGCCGACTGGCGCGAGACGTCCTTCGGCGGGGGGCAGCTCGTCATGCGGCTGTCGCGCGGGTGGGCCGGCGCCTCGGACGCGCGGAAGGACGGCTCGGCGATCGGCCATTAGTCGTCGGCGCGCGGGCGGGTCCTCGCGAGCCGCGCGGCGCCGCCGCAAGTTGGCCGCATGCGTGAAAACGCCTCGAGATTCCGGCGGTCGCTGCGGCGTGCGCGCCTCGCGGCGCTCCTGGGGAGCGCGATCGCGTGCGGGGCGACGACTCCCGCGTGGGGGCAGGCGGGAGAGGCGACGCGCGGCAAGAAGGTGATGGTCATCGGCATCGACGGCGTGCGACCCGATATCCTCGCCGCGGTCGAAACGCCTCACCTCGACGCCCTGCGCGGGCAGGGGGCGTTCTCGGACCAGGCCACGACGACGCGCCCGACGATCAGCGGACCCGCGTGGTCGAGCATGCTCACCGGCGTGTGGCCCGAGAAGCACGGCGTGCGCAGCAACAACTTCGCCGGCAACCGATACGAGACCTATCCCGATTTCCTCACCCGCATCGAGGCGGTACGGCCGGACCTGGCGACGTTCGTCGTGGCCGACTGGCTGCCGCTCGTCACCGAGGACTCGGGCGGCCCCCTTTTCGGCGACGGGCCGGACACGAAGGTCGTCCTCGACGGCTACGACCTCGGTTGGGCGGAGGCCGACGCGCGCTCGGTGGACGCGGCGGTCGAGCACCTGCGCACGGCCGATCCCGACGCGCTCTTCGTGTACTTGGGCAACCCGGATGAGACGAGCCACGAGGCGCGCTCGATCGGTCCCGAGTACAGGAACGCCATCGCGCTCGCCGACCAGCACGTGGGCCGGCTGGTTGAGGCCGTGCGGGCGCGCGCTTCCTACGCCGACGAGGACTGGCTGCTGCTCGTCTCGACCGATCACGGGCGGCGCCCCGACGGGGGTCACGGCGGGAGCTCGCGCGCCGAGACGACGATCTTCTTCCTCGCCCACGGACCTTCGGTCGTCCGAGGTTCGCTCGATGAGCCGCCGCGCATCGTCGACGTGGCGGCGACGGCCCTCGTCCACCTGGGCTTCGCGCTCGAGCCGGGCTGGGAGCTGGACGGGCGTCCCGTGGCGCTCCGCGGGCCGCCGGCCCCCTGACCTCTCCGCCCGGGGGCGAGCGTGTGCCCGGGCCGCTCAGGCCACGCCGCAGTAGCGGATGGCCGTGACCGCCAGGGTCCGCGCGACCGCGAGCAGATCGGACACGGGCACGAACTCGTCGGCCGCGTGGGCCTGCCGGACGTCCCCCGGCCCGAACAGCACGGTGGGGATGCCCCCCTGATTCACCAGCAGCCGCATGTCGGCTCCGTATCGCATGCCGCGCAGCGCCGGAACCGATCCGGTGGTGTCGCGGTGCGCGTCTCGCAACGTGGTCACGACCGGATCGTCGACCGCGGTCCGGGCGGGCGCGAACTGGGCGCCCACCCACTCGACCCGCGCCGGGTGCTGGCGCAGCCAGGCGTCGTCCGAGGCGGCCTGGCGCACCGTCGCCTCGAGCGCCCCGCGCGCGGCTTCCAGATCCTCGCCGGGCGCGACCCCGTACCGGCCTTCGACCGTGAGGAACTCGGACACCGTCGAGGCCCAGATCCCCGAGCGCAGCTTGCCCATGGCGAGCGCGAAGGGGAGCGCGTCGTCTCGGAACAGGGGATCCGTCACCGACGCGTTGCGCTCGCCCTCGAGCGCGCGCAGGGCCGCGAAGATGGGGATGAACTTCTCGACCGGATCGACCCCCTCTTCGCGAAAGGCGCCGTGCGCCGCGCGTCCGGGCACGCGAATGCGGAAGCCGAGCGCGCCGGCCTGAGCCGGGGCTACCGCGAGCCGCGTGGGCTCGAGCACGATGGCCCCATCCCCCCGGTGGCCGCGCTCGAGCGCCGCCAGGGTACCCGCCCCCCCATCCTCCTCGCCGATCACGCTCTGCACTTGCAGCGCGCCGCGCAGCTCGACGCCGGCGTCCCGCACCGCCCGCACCGCCGCGAGCGCGCAGCACAGGGCGCCTTTCATGTCGACGGTGCCGCGGCCGAACGCCAGGCCGTCCTCGACGGTGAGCCGCCAGGGGGGACGGCTCCACCGCTCCGTCTCGCCCGCGGGCACGACGTCGATGTGCCCGTTGAGGATCAGGGTGCGACCGAGACCCTGCGAATCCCCGGCCGTCGTTCCCACCACGCCGAGTCCACGCTCGCGCTCGACGTCGGCCGTGTAGGCGGGGTGTCTCCGCAGCCGATCGAAATCGATTTCCCAGACGTCGGTGCGCAGACCGCTCGCCTCCATGTGCGCGGCCATGCTCTCCTGCGCGGGGGTCTCCCGATCGGCCACGCTGGGGATGGCGATGAGGTCGGCCAGCGTGTCGAGCAGCGCGGCTTCGTCGACGGCCTCGACGACACGTCGCTCGAGGGCCGCGAGC
>JBFIOX010000033.1:0-13190 GCA_041610455.1 Gemmatimonadota bacterium | reverse complement strand
TGTTGGCGCTCGCCAGGTAGTCGCTGGCCGGGGCCGAGACGGCCGCCCCGACGGAATCGGGGGGCCACCATCCCTCCCAACCGCGCGGGAGCGCCTCGAACGAGATCGGGAGCGCGCCGTCCACGGAACCGCGCCGGGGCACGGACCCGCTCAGCCGGTAACCGATCTCTCCCGCCGCCGTCGCGTAGATGACGTTCTGGTGCGGGGTCTCGAACGCATCGAGGGCGCGCTCGAGCTCGCGCGCCCCGCGCGCCCGGTTCAAATGCAGGATCGCCGCGGCCGCGCCGCGCCGTCCGCTCCCCGTCCACAGCAGCGAGAGGGTCAGCCCGCCCGCCGGGACGACGTCGGTCAGGATGGGCCCGCGGACGGTCTCACGGACGGTGTGAGAGACGGGGTCGCGTCCCCGCACCGGGATGACCTCTTCGCGCGTCTCGAAGGGCCGCCAGTCCTCGATGTCGCGGTACATCGACTGGTCCAGGTTGAGGCTCTCGACCACGAAGTCGGCGTCGTCCAGCATCGCGTTCGTGAAGCCCCAGGCGAGGTGCTCGTTGAACCCCACGATGACGCCCGGCGCTCCCGGCGTGGAGAACCCCGCCACGGCCCATCCGTCGTCGGAGCGCAGCGCGTTCACGTACCAGGTCGAGGGGGCGCGCAGCGACAGGTGCATGTCGTTGGCGAGCATCGGGTGGCCGTCGGCCGTCCGCGAGCCCCCCACGGCCCAGGCGTTCGAGCCGTGCAGGCCGAACGAGGCGAGGAACGCGAGGGGATCCCAGCGCGCCGGGGGCTCGCGGTCGCTCGCTGCCCTCGCGGGCCCGTTCGGCGAGCCCGTGCCCGCTCGCGCCGCGAGGGCCCCCGCCACGGCCGTGCTCGGCGAGTCCGGCGGGAAGGGGGCGGCGGCCGAGTCCTGGACGATGGTGGGTCCCCAGCGGGGGTAGCCGGGGGCCAGGTCGGCCCCCAGGCGCGCCGGCAGCCGGGCCAGCGCCGCGATACGGGCCAGCTCGGTCCCCCAGCCCGACAGGTCGAGCGACATGATGCGACCGATGGCCAGCGAGGCCACCGGGCTCCAGGGCTGCGGCTCGATGCCCAGCACGACGAACTCGGGCGGCCACATCCCGCGCCAGGTCCGCAGACGCTCGTTCACGCCCGTCGCATACGCTTCTAGGAGGGATCTCACCTCGGGATCGAGCGCATCCAGCTCTCGCGCGGCGATTCCCCACAGATCGAGCGTGCGGACCAGGCGGTCGGCGTCGACCGCGGCTTCTCCGAAGATCTCGGCCAGCCGTCCCTGTCCGATGCGCTGATACAGCTCGAGCTGCCACAGCCGCTCCGAAGCGTGCACGAACCCCTGGGCCAGGATCACGTCGTGCGCGCTCTCGCCTTCGAGGGTGGGGATGGCCCAGTCGTCGAAGCGGATCACGACGGGGGCCCCGAGACCGCGCACTTCGACCGACCCGGAGCGGGTCTGGATCGAGCCACGCAGGGTGAAGTAGGTGATCGTCACCACGACCCCGGCGACGCAGATGAGGAGGGCGAGCAGGGCCGAGAGGCGGCCCTTGCCCCTCACCGCAAGTCGTCCGGGGCGGCGTCGCGCAACGCTCGCCCGAAGGAGACGTAGACCTCTCCGTCGCGCAGGACCAGCGCGCGGGCCTCGAGCTCGTCGAGTAGCCCCGAGGCCGCGTCCAGCGACACCTGGAGCGCCTCGGCGAGATGCGACGGCGCGGCGTGCCCCAGGGACCAGATCTCGCGCCAGGCCTGCGCCGCCTGCGCCTCCACGGCCCCGATCAGGCACGGCTCGCCCTCGACCGTCTCCGCGGCCGCCACCAGGCCCTGCCGCTTGAGGGCCGCCTCGATCGGCTCGAGGTGATGTTCGGCGAGGCCACGGAACAGCACGAACCAGCGCCGTGCGGTCGGACCGACCGTGAGCACGACCAGCTTGGCCACGACCTCGTCCGCACAGGAGAAATCGATCAGCGGCACGTGCCTGAGGTCCAGGACCGCGAGCACGGGTCCCTCCAGCTCGGCCAGCTGCCGCTCGATGTTGGTGCGCACGGTGCGCCCGGTGTGACGGGTGACCAGATAGCTGTAGAGCTCCGTGTGCGCGATGGCCGCCCTCACCGTGTCACCCCCTCTCCGTCACGGGCCTTCGCCGGAAGCACGATCAACACCTGCGCCCCGGGAAAGGACGTCAGCCCGGTCTGCAACGGCTCGACGTCGTCCCAGGCCGGGACCCGCGCGATCATGGCGTCCCCGCTGCGTATGCGCACGGCCCCGTCCCACTTCACGACCTGCGCGCGAATGGCCTGGAGTCCCTGCCCCCGGCCCGGATCGCGGAACCGCGACTCCCCATTCAAGAAAGCCGCCTCGAGCGCCGCCGCGGCCGACCACGACTCGCCGAAACGCCGGGCGTGCTCCGTGCCCAGGGACCCCTTGAACCCCACCCCCACGTCCATGACCGCGAGCACCACGACATCCCTCCCCAACCTACGCTTCCAATGGTAACGCTGCGCGCACACCCAGCCGATGGAGTCCGCGTGCTCGAGAATGTTCTGGCACACCTCCGAGAGCATGACGGAAAAGTGGATGACGGCCGGCTTGGGATACCCGAGCCGATTGTGCAGGATGCGCTGGGCGCGCTCCCGCACCCCTTCCACCACCCGGTGCACGTCTTCATGCGACCGGATGCTGGTCACCTCCAGCAACGCGTCGGACTCGCTGTGCTGCTTGGGCTTGCGGGGCTCGACCTCGAACACGTCGGCGGCGGCGGTCCAGAAATGCATGCGATCGATGTACGATCGGACTTGCTCGTCGTCGGGGGGCTCGATGAGCGGAGCCAATCCCGTGCGCAGGCGCGCCTCCTGCCCGATCGCGAGGAGGCCGATCAAACCGTAGGGAGACACCCAGGTCACGTGCCGCGCATCGAGCAGGAGCCGGCTCCCGCCCGCCGACTCCTCCCGCGTGGCGGTGATCAGCGTCTCGAACGCCACCTCGTCCAGCGTAGCGGGCACCTCGACGACCCGGCTCACCCCGCCCCGCCACGGCGCCGCGGGCGGGCCCCGGTGATCAGCCCCGAGGCCGAGCGCAGGTGCTCCGCCAAGCCCGACGCGCCCCGGAAGCTCGCGTTGCGGGCCGCCGCCGCGTTCGCCGCGCGCATGGCGGCCTCCAGATCGGCTCCGGCGAGCAGGGACGTGAAGCACGTCGCGCCCCACACATCGCCGCATCCGGTGGGGTCACCACCCTCGACCACCCGGGCCGCATCCACCTTGCCGCTCAGGAGCGGTTCCGGTGCCGCGGCGACGCGCCCCGCAGAGGGCGGCGCCGCCAGCGACACGGGCCGCGAAGCGAAGGGGGCCGGCCACGAGCCCAGAGGGGCGCGCCAGAACTCGCGCGTGGCCACCCAGGCCGCCCCGCGTCCGCCCAGGGTCACCAGCAGCCCCTTGGTGTCCGCACCGACCACGTCGGCGGCCAGCGTCCAGGGATCGTCACGTCCCTCGGCCAGGGTCGCCAGCTCGTCCTCGTTGAGCTGCACCATGTCGAAGCTCGAGAGCCACGACCGCCAGTCGGGCAGGGCGCGCAGCTCGCGCACGCCGTCGGGCCCCACCCCGAGCATCAGCGAGTGCAGGTCGCAATAGAGGGGACCCGGGACCACTGCGCGCAGCGAGCGGGCCGCGGGCAGATCGAGCTCCCACCCCGCGATGAAGTTCACGTACACCGCGTCGCAGGAGGGGGCCAGGCAGAGGATCTCTTCCAGGCTCCACCCCGGCACGCCGCCCGTCAGCTTCTCGCAGCGGCGTCCCGCGTCCTGATAGAACAGCTCCACCCGGTTGTTGGGCTCCGGCACGGTCCGCACGCCGTCCAGGGAATCGATCCGCTCCAGGCTGCCGAAGAACTCGTCCGCCGCGCGACGCATGTCGCGCCCGACCTTGATGATCGGAAACATGGACCAGCCCTCGGGCAGGCCGGCGTCCACTCCGGCCAGTGCGTAGGCGATGCCGCCCCACTCCTGCACGGGCGTCTCGCGTCCCACGTCGCGCGCGTGGATCGTGTCCCACACCATCGTCCCCACCACCCCGAGTCGCGGCATGGAGCCTCTTCAGATGGCGCCGAATCGCGCCATGCGGAAGGTGGCGGCCGCTCCGATCACGCCGGCCATGTCACCCAGCTCGCTCGCCACGATGCGACAGGACTCGGCGGCCACGCGGAAGGCGCGCTTGCGCACCTCCGCCCGCAGGGGCCCGAACAGGTGATCGCCGGCCCGCGTCACGCCTCCCGAGATGACGATCATCTCGGGGTTGAGCACGTTGATCAGGTTGGCCAGGCCCGTCCCCAGGAACTTGGCGGTCTCGCGCATGACCTCGGCCGCGTAGGCGTCCCCCGCGATGATCGCCTCCGACACCGTCTCGGCCGTGATGCGCGCGGCATCGCCCCCCACCATGTCGGGAAGCAGGCTGGGTGCCCCCGCCCGGAGCCCCTCGACCGCGCGCGCCGCGATGGCCGGACCCGAGGCGTAGGCCTCGAGACAGCCGTAGTTCCCGCACGCGCACTTGCGGCCAGTGGAGTCGATCGTCATGTGCCCGATCTCGCCGGCGACGTCCGAGAAGCCGTGGTAGATCTTCCCATCGAGGAGGATCCCGCCTCCGATGCCCGTGCCCAGGGTGACGCCGAGGACGTGGTTGGCGCCGCGCGCCGCCCCCTGCCACCATTCGCCTAGGGTGGCCGCGTTCGCGTCGTTGTCGAGCACGGCTTCCAGCCCCACCGCGTTGGCGATGAGATCGCGCAGCGGAAAGTTCCGCCACCCGAGGTTCGGCGTCTCGATCACCGTGCCGGTCTCGCGATCGAGCGGCCCCGGCGATCCCAGACCGATCCCGATGAAGCCGTCGGGCGCAATGCCCCCTTCGCGCGCGGCGTCCCGCATGACCTCGCGGATCATGCCCACCATGCGGTCGACGACGAACTTGGCGCCCCCGTGCGACTCGGTGGGGAGCGACCGCATGCCGAGCACCGTCCCCCCGTCGAAGGGTACGGCGCCGACGTTGATCGACGTGCCGCCCAGGTCCACGCCCACGATATAGCGGTTGTCCGCGTCCAGGTCTCGATACCTCCGGCGCTGCGGGGAGAGGTCGTCTCGGCGCGCATCCCGTCGTGCGCCGCGGGGTATGATAGAGGCCCGCCCACGGAGGGTCCAAGGGGCGACCCGGGCGGGGACGCCGTCAGTCTCCCCCGACCTGCAGCACGGCGAGAAACGCCTCCTGGGGGATCTCGACGCTTCCCACCTGCTTCATGCGCCGCTTCCCCTCCCGCTGCTTCTCCAACAGCTTCCGCTTGCGCGTGATGTCGCCGCCATAGCACTTGGCGGTCACGTTCTTCCGCAGCGCCTTGACCGTCGTCCGGGCCACCACATCGCGCCCGATCGCCGCCTGGATCGCCACTTCGAAGAGCTGGCGCGGGATGAGCTCCTTCAGCTTGCGCGCGACCTTGCGGCCGTACTCGTACGCGCGGTCCCGATGCACGATGACGCTGAGGGCGTCCACGGGATCGCCGTTGAGCAGGATGTCCAGCTTCACGAGATCCGAGGCGCGGTACCCGGCCAGCTCGTAGTCGAGCGACGCGTAGCCCCGGGAGACGGACTTGAGTCGGTCGTAGTAGTCGAGGACGATCTCGGCGAGCGGCATCTCGTAGACGATCTCCACGCGCTGTGGGTCCAGGTAATGCATGTTGACGTACTCGCCGCGTCGGTCGTGACACAGCTTCTGCACGGCGCCGATGTAGTCCGAAGGACTCACGATGCGGGTGCGGACGTAGGGCTCTCGCACCTCCTCGATCCGCCCACGGTCCGGCATCTTGGAGGGGTTCTCGACGCGGACCTCCTCGCCGTTGGTGAGCGTCACGCCGTACTCCACGTTGGGCAGCGTCGTGATGAGGTCGAGGTCGAACTCCCGCTCCAGGCGCTCCTGCACGATCTCCATGTGCAGCAGACCCAGGAAGCCGCACCGGAATCCGAAGCCGAGCGCGGCCGAGGTCTCGGGCTCGTAGTGGAGGCTGGCATCGTTGAGCTGCAGCTTCTCGAGCGCGTCTCGAAGCTCTTCGAATTGGTCGGAGTCGGTCGGATAGAGGCCGGCGAAGACCATGGGCTTCGCCTCCTGGTAGCCCGGGAGCAGCTTGTCGGCGCGACGGTCGGCGTCGAGCAGCGTGTCGCCCACCTTGGTGTGGCCGACGCGCTTGATCTGCGCCGTGAGATACCCGACCTCGCCCGCGCGCAGTACGTCGGTGGGCTGGAAGCCGAGCCGCATGAAGCCGACCTCGTCGACCTCGTAGATCGCGTCGTGCCGCCCGAACCCGATCCGCATGCCGGCGCGGAGCTCGCCATCCACCAGGCGCAACATGGGGACGGCGCCGCGGTACCGATCGTATTGCGAGTCGAAGATGAGAGCGCGCAGCGGCGCAGCGGGATCGCCCTCGGGTGGGGGGATGCGGGCCACGACCGCCTCCAGCACGTCGTCGATCCCGGTGCCCTCCTTGGCGGAGGCGTAGATCACCTCGGCCGGATCGACCCCGATCAGCTCGCCCACCTCCTGCGCGACGCGCTCCGGCTCGGCGGCGGCCAGATCGATCTTGTTGACCACGGGGATCACATCGAGCCCCGCCTCGATGGCGAGGAAGAGGTTCGCGATCGTCTGCGCCTCGATGCCCTGCGTGGCGTCGACTATGAGGAGCGCCCCCTCGCACGCCGCCAGGCTCCTGCTGACTTCGTACGTGAAGTCGACGTGTCCCGGCGTGTCGATCAGGTTGAACTGATGCTCCTCGCCGGCACGCGATCGGTAATGCATGCGGATCGCGTTGAGCTTGATCGTGATACCGCGCTCGCGCTCGAGATCCATCGAGTCGAGCACCTGCTCCTTCATCTTGCGCGCCTCGATGGCGCCCGTCCGCTCGAGAAGCCGATCGGCGAGCGTCGACTTCCCGTGATCGATGTGGGCGATGATCGAGAAGTTGCGAATCCGCTCGATGTTCAAGAGCCGCGGCATCCAGACGTACGGGTTCTGCGCGGCGGGGCCCCGGCCGGGCCCCGGTCCGCTCGGGGGCGATGATACCGCGGCGCGGGTGGAGCGATCCAGCCGCCTCCCATCGCAGGGTCGAGGCGCGATGGCGCGCTCACACGTCCACCGCCAGGCCGTCGTGCGCCACCATCACGCCCTCGGGGAGTCGCGACGCGATCTCGGCGTGCGTGGCTCGGTGGGCGATGTGGGTGAGGTAGGTCCGCCCGGCCCGCAGCTCGCGTGACGTCTCGATGGCTTCCTCGATGCTGAAGTGCCCGGCGTGCGGCTTCCCGAACCAGAGGGCGTTGATGATCAGCACCCGCACGCCGCTCAGCAGGTCCACGGCATCGGGCGGGACCGATTTGGCGTCGATGAGGACGCCGAGGGAGCCGAGCCGGAACCCGTAGCTCCGATAGACGCCGTGCGGGAACGCGATGGGAGTCAGCCGGAGGCCGGCGGGCTCGATGGGCTCACGATCGACGAAGGTGGTGATCTCGAGCTGGGGCAGCACCGAGCCCGGCTGGTCCCGCGCGTCCTCGCTCCAAATGTAGGAGAAGCGCCGCTTGAGCTCCGATTCGAACTCGCGCGCCACGAAGAGCGGCAGCGGTCGACCCGCGCGCAACGAGAAGATCCTGAGGTCGTCGATGCCGTGCGTGTGGTCCGCATGCTCGTGCGACACGAAGACCGCATCCACGCGCTCCACGCCCTCGCGGACCAGCTGAAGCCGGAGCTCGGGCGGCGTGTCCACCAGAAGCCGGCGATCGCCGCGTTCGATGAGAAGCGCATGCCTCGTGCGCCGATCCCGGGGGTCGTCCGAGCGGCAGGCCGTGCAGGAACAGCCGATCACCGGCACCCCGAACGATGTCCCGGTGCCCAGGAACCGGACGCGCAACGGCGTCAGCGCGATGCTCCGGGCCGCCGCATCAGAGCTCCTCGATGCGCATCATGTTGGTCGTCCCCGGGACGTGGAAGGGCACGCCGGCGGTGACCACGAAGCGCTGCCCGGTCTCGCCCAGACCCAGCGTGAATGCGACCTCCCGGGCGCGTTCGAGCATGCTCTTGTAGTTCACATCGCCCCGAAACAGGACGGGCTGGACGCCCCACACGAGCGCCATCTGGTTGAACGTCCGCCATTGGTCCGTGATCGCCAGGATAGGCACCGACGGGCGCTGCGCCGAAACGATGCGCGCGGTGAACCCGCTGCGCGTGAACGTGACGATGAACGGCGAGTCGAGACGCTGCACCGCCTGCAGCGATGCGGCCGCGATCGCCCCCGACGTCGTCTGCTGAATCTCCGCCAGCCCCCGAACCCGCTTGCCGGCCCGCCGGCTCTTGCCGAGACGCTCGTGCTCGATGCGCCGAATGATGCGGTCCATGGTGTGGACGGCCTCGACCGGGTAGGCGCCCACCGCCGTCTCGGCCGAGAGCATGACCGCGTCGGTCCCGTCGAGGAGCGCGTTGGCCACATCGGACACCTCGGCCCGCGTGGGTCGGGGGCTCTCGATCATCGACTCGAGCATCTGGGTGGCCGTGATGACCGGCCGGGCGCGTTCCTGCGCGAGACGAATGATCCGCTTCTGGATCATCGGAACCTCTTCGTAGGGCAACTCCACGCCCAGGTCGCCCCTCGCTACCATCACGCCGTCGCTTTCCGGCAGGATCTCGGACAGGCTCGTGAGGGCCTGCGACTTCTCGATCTTGGCGATGAGCAGGCAACCCTTGTCCATGGCCTGTCGCGTCGTGACGAGGTCGCTCGGCTGGCGGACGAAGCTCAGCGCCAGGTAATCGAGGTGCTGCTCGCGCGCGAATTCGATGTCCTCGAGGTCCTTGTCCGTGAGGGTCGGTGCGCCCACGCGGACCCCGGGGAGGTTGATGCCCTTCTGCGACCTGAGCTCACCCGCGCTGTAGGCGCGGGCGCTCACGGCGTGGCCGCGGATCTCCTCCACGATGAACTCGAACCGGCCGTCGTCGAGAAGCACGCGCTTGCCCGGCTCGACTTCTTCGGCGAGCTCACGGTAGGTGGTGGGGATGTGCCGCTCGGGCGGGCAGTCCGCGGGGGGGGCGTCGCCCTCGGGAACGAACCAGTACGTCGCCTCCGGCTCGATTTCCAGAGGGGCCTCCAGCTCGCCCACGCGGATCTTGGGCCCACGGAGATCTCCGATCGTGGCCAGCGGCCGGCCCGTCTCGCGCACGGCGTCGCCCACCATCCGGATGACTTCGGTGGCGTGCTCGTGCGTGGTATGCGAGAAGTTCAGTCGGACGGCGTCCAGCCCGGCTTCGACCAGGGCCCGGAAGACCTCCGGGTCCCGTGTGGCGGGCCCGATCGTACCTACGATTTTTGCCCTACGAAACCCAGCGCTCATCCACGGCCCAGATCATTTCACCGAGGCCGCGGTCAACGAGGTGTGTGGACGGCCTCCGAGAGGTCGGGTCGGTGGGCTACGATCCACTCGTGCATGTTCTGGAGCTGACCGAGCGGGAGCCCCTCGAGGGACTTCACTTGCAAGCCCGGGATGATACAGGCGGCAGCGCGCCGGAGAAAGTACGCCCGCTGGTGCGCGCGCTGTTCGGAGTTGAGGCTGGTGCCCCCCGGGATGTCCGGGATCGGCTCCATGAGGCGCTTGTAGCTGTACACCTCGCGAGCGGAGAATTCCCGAGGGATCAAGTAGGGATGGCCTTCGATCTCAAACGATCCATCGGCGGTGATGGCGAGCCCACGTGCCATGGCACAGCTCCTTCGTGCGGAGTCGGAGAGTCTCGAGACCGACGACCGAAGAGGGGGGGCGGCCGTAGGGTCTGCTTGACGTCCGCGGGAAGTATAGTCCGGAGATTGCGTCGAAAGCAAACAATCTGGGGGCCTCGCGGCCACCGGGCGCGAGCGGGGCCGCGAGCGCGCCGGGGCCCGCGCCTTGTAGATCTTCCGGGCGGAGAATAGGTTCCCCGCCGTCGGGTGGAGGCGGCGGATGGGAGAGATTCGGTAGTGATCGTACGCGCACCCGAGAGCGGCCACGCCGGCTCGGGTTGTCGTTTTTTTTGGCCTCCCGTTCCCCCGAATCGGGCACTCGCCCCTCCCTCGACGTGTGCATCTCACGCACCGCGCGGGCCACGAGATCTCGGGTCTTCGGTCCGCGGCCGCAACGAGTTTTCAGGAGGGGACATGCCGCGCGAGACGGGCAAGGTGAAGTGGTTCTCCAACGAGAAGGGGTACGGGTTCATTCAGCGCGAGGGGTCGGAGGACGTGTTCGTGCACCACACGGCCATCGCCATGGACGGCTTCCGCACGCTGGACGCGGGCGAGACGGTGGAATTCGAGATCGTCCGCGGAGATCGCGGGCCCAAGGCCCAGAACGTGAGCCGGCCCGGTTCGCCGGGCTCGGACGGGCGCGGTGCGCCCCGGGAGACCGCGTCGAACGGCTCGCCGACCCTCGTGGAGCAGATTCGAAGGAAGCTGGGCGGCCGCTTCTTCGGCTGAGGCCCGTCTCCGCCCGGAATCGATCACGGGGAGCCGGCTTCTCGGGTCGACGCCGCCGCCGTTCGCCCCGTCTGGCGCGGGTCCCTGCGCCGTGGCCGCGGTTTGACGCCGGCCGGCCCGAACGCGTAGACTGGTAGGCTCTCTCATCGTCCTCAGGAGGTCAGGGATTGCAGTACACGCTGCGAGATAACGAGGAGCTCGACCGCGCGTTGCGGAAGTTCCGGCGCAAGGTTCAGCGGGCGGGAATCTTCAGGGACATCAAGAAGCACCGGTTCTACGAGAAGCCGAGCGAGGCCAGGCGCCGCAAGATGAAGGCGGCGGAGCGGCGACGCCGGCGCCGGCGTCGCCGACAGGCGGCCCGCCGCTGAGGGCCGCCCGAGCGGCTTCGACCGGTCTCCAGACGGCCGCGGGCCCCCCTCCGGGTCCGCGGCTCTTTTTTCATGCGCGTCCGCTGGGTGTCCGCCCGCGGTGCGGGGCGGACCGGACTCAGGACCGGCAGGCGACGACCCCCGCCGTACGCGTATAGGCCCGGGGCGGGGCCGCCGATCCGACGAATACGCCGCACTCGATGGAGCCGGCCTGTGCCAGCGCCGCGAACCCTCCGGCGGTCGCTTCGAGCACGTCGATCCGGACGCCGGCGGACGGGACCACGCCGAGCACGGCCAGATCGTACGAGTACGTGCCCTCGCGCGCCCGGTAGTCCTCCTGGGCCGTCTTGAGGGCCTCGAGATCGGCGCGCGCCGCCTCCCCCAGTCTCTGCCGCACCTCCTGCCCGCCGCGAGGATCGGTCTCGACCACCGCTTGTCGCGGCGCGCAGCCCGCCAGCGCCAACGCACACAGGCCCACCCACGCGCTTCCTGACCGGAGTCTCCTCCGGACCGACACGTCGTCTGGCATCCGCACCTCCCCCCGAGATCGAGTCGTGCAGCCGATTCTCGGAGGAGTATGCACCGGGGAGGCATGGATCGCGATGACCCGACGCACCGCGACCCGGCGCCCACGGGACCGGCGACGAGGGCACGCGCACCGCGCGGCGCGCCGACGCAGCGGCCGCTTCCCCCGTCCGCTCAGAGGAGGCCCAGCACGGCACCCACCGTCGCGAGGCCGACCACGACGAAGCCGATGTCGATCGCGATGAGCCGCAGCGTACGCGCCTCGAACGCCATGATGGCGAGAACGTACATGGCGGCGATGCCGATCCCGTACTCGAGTCCGAGGAGGGCGCCGGCCCCCGCGCCGTCCATGCCGAAGGCCGAGAGGCTCGAGGCGAGCGTGAACGCGGCCACGAGCGAGGCCAGGCCGGCCAGCACGTAGCCGCGGCCCGCCGCGCGGCGCAGGGCTTCCGGTGATGCCCCGACGTCCGCGAGCCATGCTTTCCCGAACAGCGGCGGGGAGTACCAGAGGGCGGCCACCACCATGTTGGCGACCGCCGCCACGAGCACTCCGATCAGGCTGACCCCTCCGTCCATGGCCCGTCCTCCTCGCTTGTTGGTGTACGGTCCGTCCCGGCGCGGTCGCTCCTCGCCGGATGGGGTATCATCGGCGCGCCGCGGTTCCGGCGTCTTGGATGAATCCGACACGGCGCGGGCCGGCGGCCGGCCTCGGCGGCTGGCGGGGAGGGCCGGGGCGGGTGATCTTCGCCGCATGGAATACCACCGCCACGCGCCGGTCCCGCCGCTCGATCGGCTCGTGGATCACTGCTGGCTCGTAGGGGCGGATGCCCTTCCCTTCCCCCGGCAGGTGCTCTTCCCGGACGGCGGCGTCACCATGCACTTCAATCTCGCGGACCCTCCGGGATTGGTGGATTCGCCGTCCGGCCGCGTGCGGCGCTTCGCCACCTCCTGGATCTCGGGCGAGCGAACCCGGCCCTACACGCTGGACCTCGCCGGACGGGTGCGTTCCGTCGGGATCCGCTTCCGCCCCGGCGGCGTGTACCCCTTCGTCGGCGTGCCCGCCCGCGAGCTGGCGGGACAGGTCATCGAGCTGGAGGACGTGCTCGGGCCGCTGGCCGGCGAGACGCTCGAGCGCCTCGGTCCGGGGGACGACCCCGCCCGGGTGTTCGCCGAGATCGACGCGCTGCTCCTCGCGCGGCTGACGCGGAGCGGGACGCACGACATCCCCATGCAGGTGGCGGGGGGACTCGAAGCGCTGGACCGCGCGGGACCGAGCGCTTCGGTGATCGAGCTCGCGCGGGACCTGGGCGTGAGCCACCGGACCCTGCTGCGCTTGTTCGACCGCTGGGTGGGGGTGACGCCGAAGACCATCCAGCGCGTGCTCCGCTTCCAGAAGGTGATCGCCTGGGAGAACGCCCAGTCGCGGCTCGACTGGTCGGAGGTGGCCTACGGCTGCGGCTACTACGACCAGGCGCACCTCATCCGCGACTTTCGCGCCTTCACGGGGACCACGCCCACGCGGTACCGCGCGGCCCGTCTCGCCTATCCGAACTACGTGCCGGCGTCGGGCTGACCGGCGGCGGATTCATCCAAGACGCGCGCGCGGGCCGCACGCCATCGTGTGCGCCGCGACACCGACCCGAACCGACTCGGAAGGAATCACGATGAAACGACATGTCTTCTCCCATCGGCGGGGCGCGCCGGCTCTCGCGGCGGCCCTGGTGATCGGGTGGGGTTGCGCGGCCGGCGATGGGGCTCGCGAGGAAGCGCCGCCCGAGCTGGTGCTCGTCT
>JBFIOX010000032.1:0-13281 GCA_041610455.1 Gemmatimonadota bacterium | reverse complement strand
TGCGCGTGGCACCGGTGGCCGCCTCGCCGAACAGGAGCTCCAAGCGGTTCTGATGGCGGTTGAGCGTCTGGATGACGACTTGATCGGAGTTCCCCGCCCACTCCATGCGGGCCACGTAGTAGGCGCGGTTCGGGTCCAGCTCGAACCAGGTGGTGCGGCCGGTGGACAGATCGACCGAGCCGACGCGCACCGTGGAGTTCTCGGTGCCCGCCTTCGGATATCGGATCGGCGTCAGCTCGGGGTAGAGACGGGTCTCGTCTATAAGGTAGTACTTGCGCACCGGGCTCTGGTCGAGCTGCCAATAGGCGATGCGACTTCCGTCCGGGCTCCAGCGAAAGGCGTCCCGCAGACCCAGCTCCTCCTCGTACACCCAGTCGGTGGTCCCGTTGATGATCGCTTCGCCCCCATCGTTGGTGAGACGACGCTCCTCTCCGGAGACCAGGTCCGTCAGCCACAAGTCGTGGTCGCGCACGAACGCTACCTTGAGCGCGTCGGGCGAGAGCTTGGCGAACATCTGCCCGCCCGAGGCGCGGCTGACCGGCGTGAGCGTGCGCGCCTGGAGGTCGAAGACCCAGTACTTGCCGCGTGTTCTGGCCCTCCACACCTGCTCGGAATCGGTGAACAGGAGCACCTTCCGGCCGTCGGCCGAGAAGCTGAACGACTCGACCGAGAGCCGCTCCGAGGTGCCCGACGGCACGAGCTCGCCCGCCCCGACGAGAACGGAGCGGGCGCCGGTCGCCGCCTCCACCCGCACCAACGAGGTTCCGCCACCCTCGGCCTCCTCGGTGAGGGCCCAGCCCTCGCTGTCCGTCATCCAGGTGCCGGTGAAGCCCCGAGCCTCGAAATCCCCGCCGGCGTGGATGCGGGCCAACGACAGCTGGCTCGCGGTCTGCGCGGCGAGCGGGGCGGACGGGAGCCAGACGAGCGTGGCGATGGCCAGGGGCGCCGCCGCGCGGCGAACCAGACCGATCGGCGCACGTGCGCGAACTCGGTTGACGGGGCTCCAGAGCACGGCTCACTCCTGTCGCGGGTGGATCCGTCACAATCCGAACTTACGCGGTCCCCCGCCGCCTGTCTCGGCGCGCGGGCGCCCGTGCGGGCCGTCGGGACGCCGCGCCCGACGGGGGCCCGCGCGCACCGTGCTTGACTCGGAGGCGCCGCCCTCTACTTTCGCTCGTCGTCTCCCGGCGCGACGTGCCCGTCGGACGGGAGGCTTCGAGATGGCGGCCCGGCTCCCGGGCGCGGCCGGGGCGGGATGCCGCGCCGGCCGCCGCACCGTCCGCATGGACGGCGCGCAAGGGGTTCACGCGCGCCACGCGCACGCTCCTGATCAAGAACGATGTCTCTAGTCGCGCTCACAGATGTCGTGAAGGCGTTCGGCGACACGCGCGCCGTCGACGGGGTGACGTTCACCATCGACCGGGGCGAGGTGGTCGGCTTTCTGGGGCCGAACGGGGCCGGAAAGACGACGACCATGCGTCTCCTCACCCAATACCTGGAGCCCGACGCCGGCTCGATCTCCATCGACGGGCTCTCGATCGATGAGCACTCCGCCGAGCTGCGGGAGCGAATCGGGTACCTGCCGGAGACGAATCCCCTCTACCTCGACATGACGGCGGGGGAGTACATCACGTTCATGGGCCGGCTGCGCGGCATGTCGCGTCAGGACATCGTGCGCCGCACCGATGAGGTGGTGGTCCAGACGGGGATCGAGGACGTGTACTACCGGCCCATCGATCAGCTCTCCAAGGGGTACCGGCAGCGGGTGGGGCTCGCGCAGGCGATCCTGGCGGAGCCCGAGATCCTCATCCTCGACGAGCCCACCGAGGGGCTGGACCCCAACCAACGCGTCGAGATCCGGAACCTCATCACCCGGCTCGGGGAGAGGCGAACGGTGCTGCTCAGCACGCACGTCATGCAGGAAGTCCAGCGCACGTGCTCGCGCGTCGTGATCATCCACCGGGGCCGTATCGTGGCCGATGGTTCGGTGGACGCGCTCGCCCAGGCGGGGGGAGCGCGCGCGCGCATCTCCGTGGAGATCGAGGCCCCCGGCACCGAGGCGGCGGCCGCGCTGGCCACCATCCCGGCCATCGACGAGGCCGAGCCCCTGCCGGCGCCGGAGGGTCGGGCGCGATTCGACCTCCACGTGTCGGGCGGCGCCGATCCCCGAGCGGAGATCTCGACGCTGGCGGCGAAGCGGGGCTGGCCGCTGTGGGAGCTGCACCTCGAGCAGGAGAGCCTGGAGGACCTCTTCCGTCAGCTCACGGTGGAGCCCGCGCGATCGGATGGGGCCGGGACCCGGGCCGAGGCCGAAGCGAGCGGCGAGCCGGCCTCCGAGGCGGGACAGGAAGCGCCATGATCCGCCGCGTGTGGACGATCGCGCTGCGCGAGCTGCGAGGCTATTTCGACCATCCGACGGCGTACATCCTCCTGGTCGTGTTCCTGGGCATCAACTTCTTCTTCTTCTTCCGCGACGCGTACCTGCTGGGAGAGGCTTCGCTCCGCCCCATGATGGGGTTGCTGCCATGGCTCCTCTTGTTCTTCGTGCCCGCCGTGTGCATGCGCTCGCTGGCCGAAGAGCGGAAGGGAGGGACGCTCGAGCTCGTCCTCTCGCAGCCCGTGAGCGTCGTGGAGTTCTTGCTCGGCAAGTTCTGCGGCGTGTTCGTCTTCCTGCTCATCGCCATGGCGGGCACCCTCGGCGTGCCGCTCGGCCTCTCCTGGGGGGCCGACCTGCACTGGGGCGTCATCTTCGCGCAGTACGTCGGATCGGCGTTCCTCATCGGGGCGCTGGTCGCGATCGGACTGTGGGCCTCGTCGATGACCCGCAACCAGGTCACGGCGTTCATCCTCGGGGTCACGATCACGTTCGCGCTCTACCTCCTCGGCCTCGAGGTGGTGCTCCTCGGCCTGCCGAGCTTCCTGTCCGTGCTCGCCGGCCGCCTGGGGATCCTGGGTCATTTCGAGAACGTGGCGCGGGGGGTGGTCGATCTGCGCGACGTGCTCTATTTCGGGGCCGTCACCGCGGCCTTCCTCTCGCTCACCTACTACTCGCTCATGCGGGAGCGCCTCAGTCGCCGGCGCGAGGCGTACCGCCGCTTGCGGTTGGGCGCCGCGGGGCTCGTGGCGCTGGCCATCTTCGTGGCCCTGGCGGGATCGCAGCTGCGCGGAAGATTGGACCTGACCCCCGGCAAGCTCTACACGTTGGCCGCGCCCACCCGGGAGCTCCTGGCCGGGCTGGACGACCTGGTCACGCTCAAGTTCTTCCGCTCCGACGAGCTTCCCCCCGCGTACGCGCCCCTCCGGCGCGATATCGAGGACTTGCTGCGCGACTTCGATGCGGTGGGCGGGGCCAACGTGAACCTCGTCCAGCTCTCGCCGGATGGGGATGAGGAGGCGGAGCAGGAGGCGAGCTCGCTGGGCATCGCCCCGGCGCGCTTCAACGTGTTCGGACAGACCGAGCTGTCGATCCGCGAGGGTTATCTCGGACTCGCGATGCAGTACGCGGGGGAGAGCGAGGTGATCCCGCTCATCCAGCGCACGAACGATCTCGAGTACCGGCTCGCCTCGATGATCCGCTCCATGACGCGCGAGCGACGCCCCCGCGTGGCCCTCCTCACCGGCCATGGAGAGCTGGACCCGGGACGCCAGATGAGCCTGGCGGCGGGACGGCTGGGCGAGGAGTACGACGTCCAACCGCTCGCCATCGACTCGACCACCACCGCCGTGCCGGACTCGGTCGACGTGCTCATCGTGGCCGGCGCGGAGGCCCCGCTCGAGCCCGTGGAAGGTCAGATCCTGGGCGAGTACCTCGATCGGGGAGGCAGCCTCATGATCCTCGCCTCGGGGACCACGATCGATCGTCAGTCGCTGTTCGCGGGCCCCGCCTTCAATCCCGTGCTCGATTCGCTGCTCCAATCGCGGGGGCTGGGCATCGTGCCGGCCGTGGCGTTCGACGCACAGGCGAACGAGGACGTGCAAATGCAGGCGGCGGGCGGATTCGTCATCATGCCGTATCCCCTGTGGCCGTTCGGTCAGCCCGTACCGGGACACATCATCGTGGATGGATTGAGCCCCGTGCCCATGCGGTGGGCCAGCCCGCTGGCGATCGAGGTGGCGGACACCTCCCTGGTCACGCCGCTGCTCGCCACGAGCGAGGTCGGCGGACGCCTGGCCACGCCGGTCTCGGTGGATGCATCGCAGAACTGGGGATCGCTCATCACGCCCGAAGAACTGACCCGAGAGATCCTGGCGGTCGCCTACGCCGACACGGCGGGCGCCCGCCTGGTGCTCGCGGGAACCCAGTCGATGATCGCCGACGAGGTCGTGTCGCGGGCTCGCTCCGGCTTGGCCGGCATCATCTTCTTCCAGAACGCCGTCGATTGGCTGGCCCAGGACGAGGCGCTGATCGGCATCCGGTCCAAGGATCGCTCGCCGCCGCAGCTCCTGTTCGAGAGCCCGCTGCCGAGAGACCTCGCCAAGTACGGCAATCTGGTGGGGGTGCCGATCCTGTTCATCTTGTTCGGGGTGAGCCGGCTGGCGCGCCGGCGGCGCGAACAGCACCGCGTGTTCGAGACGGGAGGAGCGGTCGCATGAACCGGAAGCAGCTCAAGTGGATCGCCGGTCTGCTCGGGCTCGCCGTCCTCCTCTACCTGCCCTCGGCCCTGCGCGACGACGAAGGGCGCGGCACGGTGGCCTCGGCGGACGGCTTCCGCTTCGAGCTCGTCGACCCCGTGACGCGCGTGGACATCCTGACGCTCGAGAGCGGCGACACCATTCGGCTGGAGCGCACGCCGGAGGGGTGGACCGTGGACGGATACGTGGCAGACTCGGCCAAGGTGGCCCAGCTGCTCGAGACGATCCCGAGTCTGGCCAGCGGGGATCTGGTGGCCCGCAATCCCTCCAACCACGGGGCGCTCGGGGTGTCGGACTCTACCGGGCGCCGAGTGGAGGTGTACACGCAGGCCGGAGGCCCCCTGGCGTTCCACCTGGGCAACCGCGACCTGGCCGCGGACGGGTATTTCGTCCGCATGCCGCGCAGCGATCCGGTGTTCCGCCTCCAGAGTCCCGCCGCAGGATACCTGAGCCGCGACCGGGACGGCTGGCGCCGGCGGATCATCGCCGAGGTCGACACGGGGCGGGTCCGCGAGGCGATCCTCAAGCGCGGCGCTCGGGAGGCGGTGCTGCGCCGGACCGAAGCCGGGTGGAGGCTCGGAAGGTCGGCGGCCGACAGCGCGACCGTGAGCCGCATGCTGCAGCTGCTCGCCGCCCTCAACGCCACCGGATTCGCGACCGACGAAGAGGCGGCCACATCGGACTTCGCCGCGCCGGACGCCGAGCTCGACGTGTTCGCGGAAGCCGAGGGCGACGTGACGGGTCGGCGGCTGGTTCTGTCCCTGCGCCTGATCGAGGACGAGGAGGACGCGAGCTGGCTCGTGCGACCGGCCGACGGCTCCGAGGTCTACCGTCTGTCCGCGTTCACGGTCGGAAGACTTCTGCCGACGGAGTTCCTTCCCGCCGAGCCGTGATGGGGGCCTAGGGGATTCCGGGCTCGGTCATCGCTCGAAAATCGAGGATCCGATCCAACTCGGCCTCCTCGAGGAGCGCCTCTTCGAGCACCAGCTCGCGCAGCGTGCGGTCATCGCGCAGCGACCGCTTTGCGAGCTCCGCCGCCTTGTCGTAGCCGATCGCCGGCGCCAGCGCCGTGGCCAGGGCGGCGGTGGACTCCGCGTACCGGCGGCAGCGCGCTTCGTTGGCCGTGATCCCCTTCACGCAGCGCTCCGCGAACTCCACGCTGACCGCGGCCAGGATCTGAATGCTCTCCAGGAGGTTGTGGGCCATCACGGGCATCATGACGTTCAGCTCGAAGTTGCCGGCGCTCCCCCCGATCGCGATGGCCGTGTCGTTTCCGATTACCTGCGCACACACCTGCAACACGGATTCGGCCATGACCGGGTTCACCTTGCCCGGCATGATCGACGACCCGGGCTGCACCGCCGGCAGGTTGATCTCGCCCAGGCCGGTCCGCGGTCCCGAGGAAAGCCACCGGAGATCGTTGGCGATCTTGGTGAGGCTGACCGCCACGGTGCGCAAGGCACCGCTCGCCTCGACCACCGCGTCGCGGGCCGATTGGGCCTCGAAGTGGTTCGAGGCCTCCCGAAACTCGACGCCCAGCAGCTCGGTCAGGCCGGCCGCCATACGGCGGCCGAATTCCGGATGGGTGTTGATGCCGGTCCCCACCGCGGTGCCGCCGATCGCGAGCTCCGAGAGCGAGAAGCGGACGGCGTCCACGCGCCGCAGGCCGTGGCCGATCTGGCTCGCGTATCCGCCGAACTCCTGCCCCAGGCGGATCGGGGTGGCGTCCTGCAGATGGGTGCGTCCGGCCTTGGCGATGTGATCGAACTCCTTCGCCTTGGCGGCCAGCGCTTCGCGCAGCGTGCCGAGCGCGGGCACGAGCTCGTGCTCGATCGCCACGAGCGCCGCCACGTGCGTGGCGGTGGGGATCACGTCGTTGGACGACTGTCCCATGTTGACGTGGTCGTTCGGATGGATGGGGTCCTTCGAGCCCACCACACCGCCCAGGGCCTGGATCGCCCGGTTGGCGATCACTTCGTTGGCGTTCATGTTGGTCGATGTGCCGGACCCGGTCTGGAAGATGTCCAGCACGAAGTGCTCGTCCAGCGCGCCCCGCATCACCTCGGCGGCGGCCGCTTCGATGGCCGCAGCCCGCTCCTCGTCGAGCAGACCCAGCTCGCGGTTCACCCGTGCGGCCGTGCGCTTGATGGCGCCCAGCGCCTCGATGAAGCGGCGGCCGAAGCGCAGCCTGGAGATGGGGAAGTTCTGGCGGGCCCGCTCGGTCTGCGCCCCGTAGAGTCGGTCGCCGGGTATCTGCATGGCTCCCATCGAATCCTGCTCGGTCCGGAAATCGCCGGTCACGCGTCACCACTCCTCTTCTGATTGAAAGGCATATCTCGGACACGCCGTGAAATGGGTTCGAGCGGGCTCACCGAATCATCCCGGGTCGGGCCTCAGCCGGGCCCCGGTGCGCGTGCGGATCGCGGCAGGTCAGAACTCGACGAGGGCGCCCACCGCCACGCCGTGCTCGGCGAACCACCCCTGGTTCATCTCGAGTGCGTACATCGCCGGCGCGCGGGAGTAGTGGGTCTCGCTCGTCTGCGGCTCCATCTGCTGGATGTCCACGATGCGTCCCGCGCGGTCGAGGTACGCGATATCCAGCGGGATGAGCGTGTTGCGCATCCAGAATCCCAGCCTTCGTTCGTCCGGATAGACGAACAGCATGCCGTGGTTCGCGGGAAGGGATTGCCGATACATGAGACCGCGCGACCGCTCGGCCTCGTCGTCGGCGATCTCGACCTGGATCTCGATCCCCGCCACGCGGATCGGCACCGTCTCGCCGGGGGTCGCGGCCGTCTGGTCGTCCGCCCCCGCGTCGGCGGTGGTCCGGGCCTCCTGCGGGGCCCGCCGGTCGGCCTCCCGCTCCGTCGTGCCGGCGTCGACCGCCCCACAGCCCGTCAGACAGGCCAAGAGGAGCGCGCCCGCGGCTTTCCCCTTCTGTCGCATCGATGTTCCTTCCCGCCGAGTTGCGGGGCCGCCGAGGCCCCGGAAGCATGGTGTGGGGATACCAAACGTAGCCGCGGTTGTTTCATGTGGGAACGGTCGTGGCGCCAGGACGATCCCGATCGTCTGATACCACGGCACGGTAGGTGCAGGACGAGCGCGTCCGATGCCGTCACGATCTTCGCTATCGCGCGACTCGGGCGGTGTTTGGACGGAAGTTGCGGGGGTCGAGATGATCTTGCCGGATGTGAGGTCTTCGTTCGGCCGCGAGGAAGCGGCGCTGCTCGTGCGGCTGCTTGCCCGTCACGGGGAAGATGCCGCGGCCCTCGAGGCATCGGTGTCCGAGCGCGGGATCGATCCGCTTCTCGATCATCCGGCCACGGCGGATGCCGTGTTGGCGGAGCCCGGGCTTTCGCGGCTCCCGCTCCCCCTCGTGGCCTACGTGCTGCTGCGCCGTAGCTTGATCGACGGAGGCGTGCAGAGCCGACTCCTGGCCGACTACTCGACGTCGGTGTTCCTCCACTTCGCCCCGCGCGGACGGGCGCATCGCATCGCCGAGCACGACGACCGCGAGTACCACTACCTCGTCGATATCGTCGCCGAGCTCTCCGGATCCGATCCCCGGCGCGGCTTCATGCTGCAGGCCCACCTCGGCAACCTGGCGCTGTGGCTCTCGGGCTTGTTCCCCGACTGGATCGCGCATCGAGAGCACCGCAAAGGCGGGCCGGGGCTCGACTACTACGAGGGACTGGGACAGACGGGGTTCGCGCGGGCCGCCGAGGACCCGCTCGCCCGTCGGCAGAGCCTGGACGGATTGTACCGTGAGGCCTCGCGCGCCTTCTCCCCCATGCGGCGCGCGCTCAACCACTTTTCGGATCGGTGCCTCACCCCCGCGGCTCGGTCTCCCGAATCCCGTCTCCTGCGGCAGGTTCGCGACGATTTCGAGTCTCGTTGGTTGCAGGCCTGACGCGCGAGGCTATTTTCTCAGCGACATGAGAACGGGTCCCGCGCGTTCTCCGACCCCGACGACACCGACGACCGATGAGCGACATCGTCACCCCCCGCCCCCCCTTGGGGTGCGCCGCCGTGCTGCTCGGCCTGTTTCGCGCCGCGCTGCAGGAGCATCATCTGCCGGTCACCCACCAACGGGAGGCCGTAGCGCGGACGCTGTTCGAATCGGCGCGCCATCTCTCGGCGGATGAGGTCACTGCGCGCCTCGAGGAGAGCGGCGAGCACGTCGGGAAAGCCACGGTGTACCGGACGCTCGGGCTGCTCGTCCGCGTGGGGCTCGCGGCCGAGCACGACTTCGACGAGGGGTTCAAGCGCTACGAGCCGCGCATCGGGCCCGCCCACCACGATCACCTCATCTGTACCTCGTGCGGTCTCGTCGTCGAATTCCACCGCGACGAGCTCGACCAGCTGCAATCGGATGTAGCGCGACCGCACGGGTTCCACGTCCTCACACGCCAGCTCAAGCTCTACGGCATGTGCTCGCGGTGCGACGCGGAGTCGGGGCAGACGCTGCGCCAGGCGGTATGATCGATCACGAAACTCGACCGGCCGAGGGGGTATTCTGAGCTCTCCACACCAACAGCTGTGTCAGCTGCTCGCCGACCGCTCGCTCCGTCTGGGCGACTTCGAGCTCACATCCGGAAAGCGGAGCGACTACTACATCGATTGCCGGACCACCACCATGCACGCGCAAGGCCAGGTGCTCATAGGACGCGTGGGACTCGATGCGATTCGCGAGGCGGGCTTGCAGCCGGACGCGATCGGAGGCCTGACGATGGGGGCCGACCCCCTCGCCTACGCGATCGCCGCCGAGAGCTGGCGAGCCGGGGACCCGATCCACGCGTTCTCGGTGCGCAAGCGCGCCAAGCGACACGGCAAGGGTCAGCTCATCGAGGGGTGCTTCGAGCCCGGAGCCCGCGTGGTGATCGTCGAGGACGTCATCACGACGGGCGGCTCGGCGCTCAAGGCCTGCGAGGCCGTGAACCAGGCCCGCGGCGAGGTGATCGCGGTGCTGGGGCTGGTGGACCGCGAGGAGGGCGGGCGGCAGGCCTTGGAGAGCGCCGGCCTCAAGACCCTAGTCTTGTTCACCGCCGACGACCTGCGCCGCTGTCTCGAAGCCCCCGCGGAGTCGGAAGCGCACGGGCATGCTCCGTAGATCCCTCCTCTTTCTGAGCGAAAGGGAGGGACTCAAGGACGCGCTGCTCAAGACCCGGGCGGCCCGCGCCATGGCGGAGCGCTTCGTGGCGGGCGACGATCTCGACGCGGCGCTGGCGACCTCGCGCACGCTGAACGAGGAGGGGTTCCGCGTGACCCTCGACTACCTGGGCGAGAGCGTCCGCCGGCCCGAAGAGGCGGATCGCGTGACGCGCGCCTACGTCGAGAGTCTCGAGCGCATCGCCTCGAGCGGGGTCAGGAGCTCCATCAGCCTGAAGCTCACGCAGCTCGGGCTCGACATCGACGTCGAGATGAGCGTGGGCCACCTGGAGCGGATCGTCGCCGTGGCGGGGGGGCACGACTCCTTCGTGCGCATCGACATGGAGGACTCGGAGCACACCCAGGCCACGCTCGACGCGTTCCGCAGGGTGTTCCCGCGCCACCGCAACGTGGGCGTGGTGATCCAGTCGTATCTGCTGCGCAGCGAGCGGGACGTCGACGATCTGCTCGCCGAGGGCGCGGCGGTCCGCCTGTGCAAAGGGGCCTACAGCGAGCTCCCCGAGGTGGCGTACCAGCGCAAAGAAGACATCGACGCCAACTTCACGCACCTGGCGCGGCGCCTGCTGGACGGCGCGGCAGCCGGCCGGGTGGTGGCGGGCGTACCGCCCGTCGCCATCGCCACGCACGACGAGCGCATGATCGAGAGCGCCCGCAGTTACGCCGATGCGCACGCCGTCCCGGTCGACGCCTTCGAGTTCCAGATGCTGTTCGGCGTCCGGCGGGATTACCAGATCCAACTTCGCGAAGCGGGGTACCACGTGCGGGTGTACGTTCCTTACGGCACCGAGTGGTATCCGTATTTCATGCGAAGGATGGCCGAGCGGCCGGCCAACCTGCTGTTCGCGGCCCGCGCCATGGCGGGACGCTGAAGGGCGGAGCCGGCTCGAATCGCGGAACGCGGCCCGGCCGAGACATAGAGGAGATGGAGACGTTGACGACCCCATCGATCGTGAGCTTCAGCGAGGCGGCGCGCGCCCGCATCCTCGAGTACATCGCGGACGATTCCGCCACGGACCTGGCGGTTCGCGTGAGCGTGCAGAACCCGAGTCCGATCGCGCCGGAATACGAGATGGCGTTGATCGAGCCTCACGAGCGGCGGCGCGACGACATCGCGTTCGATGCCGAGGGCATCGCCGTGGTGGTCGATCCGGAGAGCGCCAAGATTCTCGAGGGAACGGCGATCGACTGGGTCGAGACGCTGCAGGGTTCAGGCTTCCAGTTCGAGAACCCCAACCTGCGGCCGCTGGGCTCGCACCCGCTCGAGGGACCCGTCGTCGAGCGGGTGCGACGCGTGATCGAAGAGCGGGTGAACCCCGGCGTGGCGATGCACGGGGGTCGCGTGAAGCTCGTCGACATCCGGGATGACATCGTCTACGTGAGCATGGGCGGAGGCTGTCAGGGGTGCGGGATGGCGTCGGTTACGCTGACCCAGGGCATCAAGCAGCTCATCAAGGAGGCGGCCCCCGAGATCGTAGACGTGCGCGACGTCACCGATCACGCGGCCGGAAAGGATCCGTACTTCTCGCCGACCAAGTGAGCCTTCGCCGAGGCCCGACCTCATCTCCCTCATCTCCCGCGCGCGCATCGACGGCGCTAATCAACGGTCCGAGCGGCTCGGCCTCACGAAAAGGTGCAGGATGGTCGCGACGGTCGACATGACGAGGGCCCCCAGGATGGCGCTCACGAGGCCGTCCAGCTCGAACCCGGGCACCAACGCCGCCGCCAGATAGAACAGGAGCCCGTTCAGCACGAAGTAGAAGAGCCCCAGGGTGAGAACGGTGATCGGCAGGGTCAGGATCACGAGGATGGGGCGCACCACGGCGTTGATGAGTCCGATGGCCAATGCCGCCACGAGGAGCGACTCCGTCCCCGCGATCTCCACCCCCGGGAGAAGGCGCGCCGCCGCGTAGAGCGCGGCGGCGTTGATCAGCCAGTTGAGGATCAGGCCCACCGCGTATCCCCTCCGGTGCGCCGCCGCCGGGGTCGAGCCGGTCGCCGATCGGCCATCAGAATCCGGGCGTCAGGCTGAACTGCCACACCCAGTCCTTCTCCGGCCGGTCGAAGGGGTGCACGAAGTCGAGCTCCGCGATCGCGAACCCGAACAGGTTGAGCCGCGTGAGCAGCCCCGCGCTCGACACCCAATCGCGATCCGAGAAGCCGCACCCAAGCGTCACGTCGCAGTTCGGATCGGAATCGGACGTCCACGCCTTGCCGATGTCGAAGAAGGCGCCGACCTCGATGGGCGGAACGCCCGGCGCCGGAATCACGCCGAGGCCCCCCAACAGCGGCAGCCGTAACTCCACGTTCCCCACCGCGACCCGGCTCCCGATGAGCTGCTCGAACACCGGGCAGCCGAACACGCCCGAGGCCCCGCCGGGGCTCGTGCACTCGGCGATGTCGAACGATCCATCGGTGTAGCCGCGCACCAGCGAAGGCACCCCGAGAAACAGCCGTCCCAGCCGGGCGTCATCGGAGTCGCCGCCCCAGCGCCCGAAGTGCAGGCCACGGAACGCCAGCGTGAAGGGCGCCGCGCGGAAGTAGCGCCGATAGTCGCCCAGCAGGGTGAGGAAGTTGAGCGTCCCGGCCGTCGGCTCCACCTCGAGCCGGTATCGTTGGCCCAGGATGGGGCTCGTGCCGCCGAAGATGGAAGTGTCGTAGACGAGCGCCGCGCTCACGCTCCCCAGGTAGATCGAAGCGGGCGTACAGCCGCGGAAGAACGTCTGCTCCTCGGTGCAGTCGGGCAGGTCGATGCGCTCGTCGATGACCAGCTCCCCCGTGCCGACCTCGAACCCGAAGCGCTCGATCTCGGCCGCGAAGTCGATCTGTCGGGCCGAGCCCGAGAACTCCACGCGGGCGGCGCGGTTGAACGGGTAGGCGATGATCCCCGTCAACTCGCGGTTGATCTCGAAGAAGCGGATCTCCTCGAACACGTCCACGAGCCGTCCGTCGATGGTACCGCGGAAGAAGTTGAAACCCCGGGTCACGAACGGGACCTGGCCCCCGACCAGGGCCCAGTTCCAGCGCGAGGACAGGTTCTCGTATCCGACGAGGGCCGCGGTGCCCTGGATGATGTTGCCGTACGACGTGTTGATCTGGAGCAGCGTCTGCAGCGTCTGGTCGCCCAGCAGATCCGAGAAGAAGAGGCTCGCACCGCCCGCGAAGAAGACCCCGAAGTCGCTCGCGCCGAAGGCCAGCGTGGGCTGCGAGATGAAGTCGAGCGACAGCGACGAGCTGTAGTTCTCGCGCTCGAACGTGATCGGATCGGCGAGACCGAGACGCGCGTTGTTCAACAGATCGAGATGCTCGCGCGATAACCGCTCGCGGGGCGGGATGATCGAGGCGTCGACCTCGACCAGCATGTCGGGAGCCGGCACGCCCGCCAGGACCTCGGGATCGTCGATCACGTAGATCTCGAAGCTGAAGGGCCCGCCCTTGTTGGTACTGAAGGCGACTTCGCCCGACTGGCGCGCCACCGAGATG
>JBFIOX010000031.1:0-13377 GCA_041610455.1 Gemmatimonadota bacterium | reverse complement strand
GTCGTGGTCAACGCGACGGGCGCCTGGCGACCCCCGCCTATCGTCGCGGGGGGCAGCCGCACCGGCATCGACCACCCGGATCACGTGCTCGCGTGGAACCTCGTGGTGGCTCGCGAGCTGTTCGAGGACCAGGCGGTCGGTCTGCCCGCCCGCGACCCCCGCCCCGCCGCGGGCAAGCGCGCGGACGGTCGGCGCCACCTGTTCTTCGTGCCCTGGCGTGGAAGCACGCTCATCGGGACGCTCTACCGCGCCGCGGACACGGGAGCCGGGAGCGGCCCGTCGGGGGCGCCTCCCCGCCCCGTGCGGGACGATGTGGAGCGATTCCTGGCCCTGGTGAACGAGGCATACCCGGCGGCCCGGATCGCTCGTGACGAGGTCTCCTACGTGCAATGGGGCCTCCTGCCGGCCGCCCCGGGTGGGGGAGCGAAGCCCCTCGTGCCGGCGGACCGCGCCCGCATCGCGGACGGACGGATGGCCGGGGTGGAAGGCCTCCTCACGGTGACCGGCGTCAAGTTCACCACCGCCATCGAGGTAGCGGACCAAGCGCTGCGGGCCGCCGCCCTTTTCCTGGGCCGCGACCACCGGCGCGTGCCGGATGGGTGGCTCGAGCCCGTCGCGGAGGCCGGGGAGGCGGCGGACCTGGCGGTGCGGGCGGTGCGCCGCGAGATGGCCCGGACGCTCGCCGACGTGGTGCTGCGCCGTACCGACATCGCCGCCCTCGGGCACCCCGGCGCCGACGCACTTTCCCGCTGGGCGGGGCTCCTGGCGGGCGAGCTGGGATGGCCGCCGGAGCGGATCGGGCGCGAGATCGCCGCCGTGGAGGACCGTTTCGCGCAGGGACTCGTGTCTTCGTGAGGCGCCGTTCGGTCTTCCTCGCGGCCAAGGTCGTCCTCGGCCTCGCCCTGCTCGCGGCGCTCCTGCTGTGGAACGACAACCTCGCCAAGGTCGTGGGACTCTTCGCCCGTTTCCGCTTCGAGTACCTCGCCCCCCTGGCGCTCGTGACCCTGCTCCTGGTGGTGGTCAGCTGCCTGAAGTGGGGGATGTTCCTCCGCGAGCGGGGCAGCCCCGTACCGCTCCGGCGCCTGCTCGGCCTCTACACCATCGGCAACTTCTTCAGCAACTTCCTGCCCAGCATGTTCGGGGGGGACGTGGTGCGGGGCTACGTGCTGGGGCGCCAGATCGGGTCCCAGTCGCGCTCGATGGCGTCGGTGTTCCTGGAGCGCTTCACGGGCCTCGTCGCGCTGGAATCGATCTGCCTGGCGACGCTGGCGTTCCGGCCCGAGCTGCTGGCCGACCCGCTGGTGGCCGTCTCCGTGGCCACGATGGTGGTGGGATCCGCGGCTGTGGGGCTGCTCCTCTGGTCGCCCCCGCTCGCGAAGCGCGTCTCCGCGGCGGTCCGAAGCCGGCCGTTGGGGTCACGGCTCGTGGAGGGGGTGGGACGTCTACGCGAGGAGATCGTCTTCTTCGCGCGTAGGCCCCGGGCGCTCGCGGCCGCCATGCTCTATTCGTTCGCGTTCCACGGGCTGGCGGGCGTGAATACCTACCTGGCGGCGAGGGCCATCGGGCTGGAGCTGCCCCTACTGGTCGTCGTGGCGCTCACGCCGCTCATCCTCCTGGTCTCCTCGGTCCCCCTCACGCCCAACGGCATCGGGGTCTGGGAGTGGGCGTTCACGGTCTTCCTGGGCTCGGCCGGCGCCCTTCCCGAGCAGGGGTTGGCGGTGGCGCTCGTGCTCCGCGCGGAGCACATCGCCACGTCGCTCATCGGAGGGCTGCTCTTCATGCTCGACCGGAGCGCCGTCCCGAGCCTCGGACGGCAGCGGCCGGTCGAGGGGACAGCGTCGCCGCCGGAAGCCCGAGAAGAGTCTTGAGCGACCGGGGGCCCGGCCGCGGCGTCCGCGGGAGGCGGAGCCGCGCGCCCGATCCGCCCCGTGGGCCCTCACGGCGGAGCAGGCTCAGGATCCGACCACGCCCGCCACGGTGAAGCAGTTGAAGCGCAGCCCGAAGGCGATCCACACCGACTGGCTCATGAAGCGCGACAGGGGACCCGGTCGGGGGAAGCGGGAGATGGGCGCGTCCGGCCCGACCCGCCGAGCCAACATCCCCATCGAATCGGCGACCGCGCGCATGGCGGGGAACCCCGCGAACGTGCCCCGGAAGGCGCCGTACTCGGGCTGCCTGAACGCGTAGAGGTAGTCGCGCACCCGGAGGGGCGCGAAGGCGCCTTTGAACTCCACCCCCGTGCGCTCGAACCAGTCCAGCACCTCGCCGGCGGTGTGCAGGCTCTCGTGCGGAAACCCGAAGATGTCGTAAGCGATCTGTTTCGTGTTGGCGCCGTGATACCGTTGGTCGAGCTTTCTCAGCGTCCCCCCGAACAGTCGCTCCCCCCACGCCACCCGTTGGTCGATGTCCTCCCCGCCCAGACGCTTGCAGATGCTCTGCTTCATCCGCAGCACGCGCCGGCTGTACGCGCTGTACAGGCTGACGATCACGACGCCCCCCGGCGCCGTGACGCGCACCAGCTGCTCGAAGCCGCGGAACGGGTCGCCCGTGTGGTGGAGCACGCCGACCGAGTAGCTGTAGTCGAAGGAGTCGTCGGGCAGGTCGCAGCGCAGGATGTCCATCTTGCGGAACGACGCGTTCGCGAGTCCGCTCCGCTGTCGCCGCTCCTCCGCGATGGCGAGGGAGCCGTCCGCCAGGTCGATCCCCGTCACCGAGCCCGCGCCGTTCATGGCGTACCACAGCGCGTACTCGCCCGTCCCGCACCCCATGTCGAGCACCCGCTTTCCCTCGAAGTCCGCGCGATCGATCCCGAGGCACTTCAGCCGCCAACCCATCTCCTCGTCGGCGTCGCGCTCCAGGGGCCAGGGATGCTCGGAGTACATGCCGACGACGGTGTCCTGGATCTTGCGGATCTCGGGCGATAGCTCGGTAGACACGTGCTTCTCCGGTCTCGTCAGCGCGCGGTCGCCGCGTGCAGGGCGGTCCCCCACTTGCTCTTCCCCTCCCATCTCTTGCGTGTCGCGGCGCTCCCGACCGGGCCGGGGACCAGGAAGTCCCCGATCGCCAGGTAGTCGAGAGAGCTCTGCAAGAAGGCCCGCACCGCGTCCTCCGGGGACCGCACGATCGGCTCCTCGTGCATGTTGAAGGAGGTGTTGATGATCACCGGCACGCCGGTACGCTCGCGATAGGCCTCGATGATCCGGTGGAAGGACGGGTTGTCCTCGCGCCGCACGAGCTGTGGTCGCGCCGTTCCGTCGACGTGCACGACACCCGGACAGCGCTCGGCCATCCACGGGGTGCAGTGGAAGGTGATGGTCATGAACCGCGCGGCATCCAGCCCGCCTTCGGGATCCACGAACAGGTCGGTGGCCGCCTCGGCCAGGCACGCGGGGGCGAACGGCATGAACTCGGTCCGCTTCAGCAGCTCGTTGAGCCAGTCGTTGACCGACGGATCGCCCGGCTGGTAGAGGATGCTGCGGTTGCCGAGCGCGCGCGGGCCGTACTCCATGCGTCCGGCGAAGCGCGCCACCACCTTGCCCTCCGAGAGCAGCTCGCCGACCCGCTCCTCGATCCCTCCCGAGGGCCGCGAGTGCTCCAGTCCTCCGGCTTCGAGCGCCGCGAGGATCTCACGCTCCCCGTAGTCGTTGCCCAGGTACACGTGGGGAAGCGGCCGCGCCCGGTGGGGCCGTCGTGCCCGGCGCGCCAACTCGTTCTCGCAGGCGTAGCCGCCCCCCACCGCCAGCCCGCCGTCCGACATGCCGGGGTGAACGAACACCCTCTCGACGCCGGGGATGCGCAGGATCTCCTCGTTGATGCGGACGTTGGCGAACACGCCGCCGGCGAGGGCCACGTTTCGGCGCCCCGTGGCGCGGACCCAGTGCCCCACGTAGTCCCGGGCCACGTCCTCGGCCGCCGCCTGGATCGAGGCGGCCAGATCCTCGGGACACCAGCCGGACGGGAGCGCGCTCTCGATCCGCTCCACGGCCTTCGAGAACAGGACCTGCCCCCGGTTGCGCAGCCGGCCGTCCTCACAGGTGATCATGGACCGGAGGAGCTCGCGGTACCGGGGCTCCCCACGCGCCGCCAGGCCGGTGATCTTCCCCTCGTGCCGCTTCGCCTTGTATCCGCAGATGGCGGTCACGTACGCGTAGTAGTTGCCGAGGGAGTCGTACGAGTCGGCCGTGTTGAGGAGCGCGAAGGTCCCTCGCTCCACGTCGTAGACGTGCGAGGAGTGCCCGTCCCCACCCCCGTCCATGGTGACCACGAGCGCCTCGTCGAATCCGCAGGTGTAATACGCGGACGTGGCGTGCGCGAAATGGTGGTGGTAGAAGCGGAGGGGAGCGTCGATACCGAGCTCATCGCGCACGATCTCCCGGATGCGTCGACGACGGTGCCCGTGCAGGGGAGCACGCACGCCGTAATAGGCGCGCTTGAGGAGCGGGACCTTCGCCGCGAGCCCCCCGAAGCTGGACGCGGCTCGGAAGAAGGCGCTGTGCAGGTCACGATCTTCGCTGCGCGCCTCGAACCACCCCGGCCAATCGGTGACCTCCTCGCGCAGCTCCATGCTCAAGCCGGTGACCCCTACGGCGTCCACGTCGGCGGGGCCGGTCTCCGTCAGACGGAGCACCTCGCCGATCGAGGCCCGGGGGAAGCCGCGCGCCAACTTGAGACGCACGATGGACTCTTCGTTGACCGCCGCGACGATCTCGCCATCCTCGATGAGAGCGGCGCCGCTCGTCTGTCCATCGGCGATTCCGAGAATCCGCATGGCGTGTGGCAGCGCTTTCGTGGTCGATGGTCGCGAGGTCTGGTTCTTGCCGCTTCGTCGGCCACGTTCCGGGCCGGGGTCGTCGGGAGCAAGTACTGCACCAGCCCGATGCGGAGGGCCCGAGGGTGCCCCCCGACGCCCCCGGCGCGCATCGAGTTGCGAGGCCGCATGAGGAATCTCCAGTGAAGGTTCTCGTGACCGGGGGGACCGGGTTCACCGGCACGGCCCTCGTCGAGCGCCTGCTCCACCTGGGATACGAGGTGTTGGCGCTGGACAACAAGGAGGGGCTCGCGACCGATCGCTTGCGGGCCCTGGGCGCCGATGTCCGCATCGGCTCGGTGACCGATCCGGCGCTGGTCGATGGCTGCATGCCCGGCGTGGACACCGTGATGCACCTCGCCGCGGCGTTCCGGGAGCTGGATGTGCCGGCGCGGCATTACGATGACGTGAACATCGGGGGGACGCGCGTCGTTCTCGAGGCCGCGCACCGGCACGGCGCCTCCCGCTTCATCTACTGCAGCACCTGCGGCGTGCACGGCGATGTGGAGGACCCCCCGGCCGACGAGGGCGCGCCCATTCGCCCCGCCGACTACTACCAGCGCACCAAGTACGAGGCGGAGCCCATCGTGCGCGCCTACCAGGATCGTGGCATGGCCACGGTCATCCTGCGGCCCGCGGCGATCTACGGCCCGGGCGATCCGGAGCGGTTCTTCATGATCTTCAAGCGCGTCGCCGGCGGCTCGTTCCCCATGTTCGGCGACGGCCGGACCCTTTACCACCCCCTGTACATCGACAATCTCATCGACGCCTTCGTGGCCGCCATGGAGCCCGGCAGGGGGGACGGCGGCGTCTACCTGATCGCCGATGCCGACTACCACTCCATCGAGGAGATCGTCCGGCGGGTCGGGCGGGCCATGGGCGTCGAGGTGCGGATCCGCCACTATCCCCTGTTGCCATTGATCGTGGCGGGGCACGTGTGCGAAAAGCTCTGCCGGCCCTTCGGCATCGCGCCGCCGATCTTCCCGCGACGAGTGGACTGGTTCCGCCAGAACCGGGCCTTCGACATCGGGCGCGCCCGCCGGGACCTGGGCTACGCGCCCCGCATCGACCTGGACGAGGGCCTCCGGCGTACCGCAGAGTGGTACCGCTCGAACGGGTATCTGTAAGCCCGCCCGCAGCGGACCAGCGACCGAGAGAACGACCAGCCCATGTGCGGGATCGCCGGCATCGTCACTTCCGATCCTGACCGCCAGCGCCGCGTGGGGGACATGCTGGCGGCGATGGCGCACCGGGGTCCGGATGACGAGGGCGTCGACTACCTGGACGGGGTCGCCCTGGGACACCGCCGCCTGAGCATTCTCGATCTGGAGGGCGGGCACCAGCCCATGTTCAGCGCCGACGGCGCCGTCGGGATCGTGTTCAACGGCGAGATCTACAACTTTCCCCGACTGCGCCGCGAGCTCGAGCGCGAGGGCCGACGTTTCACGACCGATTCCGACACCGAGCTGATCCTCCACCTCTACCAGATGCACGGCGACGAATGCGTGCGCCGGCTGGACGGGATGTTCGCCTTCGGGATCTGGGACGCCCCGCGGCGCCGGCTGCTCCTGGCGCGCGATCACATGGGCCAAAAGCCGCTGTTCTTCGCACAGATCGGCGAGACGTTCGTGTTCGCCTCGGAGGTCAAGGGAGTTCTCGCTTCCGGAATCGTGCGGCCCGAGGTACACCTCGAGGCGCTGTACCACTACATCTCCCTCCGCTTCATCCCCGATCGCCTGACCCTGTTCAATGGCGTGCACAAGCTCCCGGCGGCCCACCGGCTCGTCCTCGAGGCCGGCACGGCGCGCGTCGAGCGCTTCTGGAGCTTCTCGTTTCGAGACAAGATGCGGGGGTCGGAGGAGGAGATCCTGGACGCGCTCGATGACGCGCTTCGCGAGGCCGTGCGGGCACACACCCTGGCCGATGTGCCGGTGGGCGCATTCCTCAGCGGCGGAATCGATTCCAGCCTCGTCACGGCGATGATGGCGGAGCAGGCTCGGGATCCCGTGCCGACCTTCTCCATCGGGGTGGAGGAAGCCTCGTTGGACGAGCTTCCCTACGCGCGCATGGTGGCGCGGCGGTACGCCACGGATCACCACGAGGAAGTAGCCAGGGCCGACCTCGTCCGCCGGCTGCCGCGCATGATCTGGCACATGGACGAGCCGGCCGACCCGTTCGGTGTCGGCGTGTTCCTAGTGTCCGAGCTCGCCGCGCGACACGTCAAGGTGGTGCTGAGCGGCGATGGCGGCGACGAGCTGTTCGCGGGCTACGATCGTTTCGCGGGCGACCGCCTCGCCGCCGCTTGGGGAATCGTGCCCGCGGTCGTGCGGCGGTCCCTCGTGCGCAGGCTCATCGACTGGATGCCCGAGAGCTACGGGTACAAGGGTCTATCGCAGAAGTTGCGCTGGGTGAACGAGATGTCCCTGACCGGTCGGGACGAGCGTTACGCGGAGAGCCTCAGCTTCCTGCGCTTCTCGGAGGCCGCCAAGGCGGAGCTCTTCACCGACGCCGCGCGACGAAGCCTGGGCGCGCTCGACTCGCGTCGGAAGATCCTCGACCATTTCCACGCCGACACGGCGGACGAGTTGCTCGAGCGCATGCTCTACACCGATCTCATGACGCGCATGCCCGACCACCTGCTGCCGATCGTCGACCGGATGGCCATGGCGCACGGACTGGAGGTGCGGCCGCCGCTCATGGAGCACCGCATGGTGGAGTTCGCGGCGCGCGTCCCCGCGTCCCTCAAGCTCAGAGGAACCACGCTCAAATACCTGCTCCGCAGGCTGGGCGAGCGATACCTGGACCCGGAGCTCGTCTCCCGCCCCAAGCAGGGATTCGGATTCCCCCTCGCCGACTGGATGCGGCGCGACCTCCGCCCCTTCCTCCGCCACACGGCCGACGAGTCGCGCTTGGTCGCCGAAGGCTTGTTCGAGCCGGCGTACATCCGGGGGCTGATCGATGCGCACCTCGGAGGGCGGCGCGATCACAACTTCCGGATCTGGCTCCTGGTCAACCTGGAGATCTGGTATCGGCTCTTCGTCGAGGGAGGCACGGTCGACGACGTGAGCGAGTGGGTCGAGCGCCACGCAGCGTAGCGGCCGCCGCTGCCGCCCGGCATGTCGAGGGGGGCGGCGACCGACGAGGGGGTGAGCGGGAGATCCGACGGTCGGGCGTCAGCCGGCCGAGCGGAGGGGGCGACGGGCCTGGGCCACTATGGCGGCCCCGCTGGCCCGGTCGAGCTGCCATTCGATCTGGCGTCGCAAGCCCTGCTCGCGCGAGGTGGACGGTCGCCAGTCCAGCACCTGCTCCGCGAGCTCGATCGAGGCGCGGGTGCGGCGTACGTCCCCGGGCTGTCGCGTGCGGCGCTCCACCTGAATCGGCCTCTCCAGGAGGGCCGACACCTCCTCGATGACGGCCGTCATCGAGATGCTCTCGCCCCCGGCGATGTTGATGGCCGAGCCCAGCTCCACCTCGGCCCCGGCCGCCGCCACGTTGGCCGCCACGACGTCGCCGACGTACGTGAAATCCCGCTGTTGATCGCCGCTTCCGTACAGAGGGAAGGGGGATCCGCTCAAGCCGGCCTCGATGAGCCGGTGGACGGCCATGTCGGGTCGCTGGCGCGGTCCGTACACGGTGAAGTAGCGCAGCGAGACGACCGGCACCTCCCAGTTGGCCGCGTAACTGAGACAGAGGTTCTCCGCCGCCAGCTTGGTCACGCCGTATGGACTGAACGGACGCGTGTCATCGGTCTCGCTCGTCGGGAATCGGCCGTCGTTCCCGTACACCGACGAGCTGGAGGAGAAGACGAACCGATGCAGCGGAACGTGGCGCGATGCCTCCAGCAACCGTTGCGTCGCCAGCACGTTGTGCCGCACGTATGACTCGAAATCCTCGGCCCACGAGCGTCGCACGCCGGGCTGGCCGGCCGCGTGGAACACCACCTCCACGTCGGCCAGGAGAGGCCGCAGGGCCGCGCTCGAGAGGTCGACCGGGACCAGCTCGAAGGCAGGGTTACCGGCCGCCTCGGAGAGGTTTAACTCTTTGTGGGACCGATCGTAATACGGCGTGAAGCAATCGATGCCCCGCACCTCCCACCCTCGCGCCAACAGCTCGTCGACGAGATGGGATCCGATGAAGCCGGCGGCGCCGGTGACGAGTGCTCTCATGCCTTCTCTGGTGCGAGGTGACGGACAGAAGCGGCGCGATTACGAGCAGAAAACATGCCGCCGTCCGGGCCGGTGTCCCCCTGTCGGCTCGGCCGGCGGGGCGACGCCCGCAGGGCCGGGGGCCGTGTTGACCGGAGACCACACGGGGCGTCACTTTTCGGGGCGCAGGTCGTCAATAATCCGCTTCCGTGGAACGAGTTGGGTCGCTGCCGACGAGGGCATGATGATTGCCCCTCGCCTGCCCGTCTATGAGCCGTCCAAAGCTGTCCGTCATCGTGCCCGTCCTCGACGAGGAGGACAACGTCGGCCCCGTCGCCGAGCAGGTTCGTGCCGCCCTGCGCGGCAAGTGGGACTGGGAGCTGATCTTCGTCGATGATGGTAGCGAGGATACCACGCGAACCCGCGTTCGGCAGCTCTCGCAGGCCGATGCGCGCATCCGGCTGGTCGCCCTCGCTCGTCGGTATGGGCAGTCGACGGCCATGCAAGCGGGGTTCGACTCGGCGCGCGGCGAGATCATCGTCAGCATCGACGGAGACCTGCAGAACGATCCCCGCGACATCCCACGCCTCGTGGCGAAGCTCGACGAGGGGTACGATCTGGTCTCCGGCTATAGGGTGCAGCGGCGAGACCACCTGATCACGCGCAAAGTGCCGTCGTGGGTCGCCAACCGCCTGATACGAGCCATCACGGGCGTGCCCATTCGCGACAACGGCTGCTCGCTCAAGGCGTACCGCCGTGAGCTGCTCGAGCGGATGCGCCTGTACTCCGACCTCCACCGCTTCATTCCGGCCGTCGCCGCCGGGATCGCGGCCGCGCACATCGCCGAAGTACAGGTGCGGCACCACCCCAGGACCGCCGGGACCAGCAAGTACGGCCTCACGCGCGTCGGTTCGGTGCTGGTGGACCTCGTCACCGTGACCATGATCCGGCGCTTTCGCATGCGCCCGCTGCGACTCTTCTCGATGGCGGCCCTCGTCCCGGGGTTGTCGGCCCTGGTCCTGGGGGCCGGAGGCTGGATCGCGGGCGCCCTGGCCCCGCATCTGATCGAGACGGGCGTGTCGTTCCTGACCGTCGTGGTGCTCCTCCTCGCCCTCGCGGCCTACCTGCTCATGCTGGGGCTCCTGGCCGAATTCGTGGTGCGGGCGCGCAGGCGCGGGGGGCGGCCCACGATCCCGATGGTAGCGGAGGTGTCGGCGTGAGGCGCGCGCCCGGGGGCGGCCCGGGCACTCCCGATACGTCCTGGGGGGGGAGCGCCGAGGCGGAGCATGAGCGGCCCGACCTGTCGGTGGTCGTCCCGGTCACGGAGAACCCCCAGCCGCTGGACGAGATCTACGAGGCCTTCCGCGCGGCGTTCGATGCGCACGACGAAGTCGCGGAGTTCCTTTTCGTGTCGGCCCCGTGGGCGCGTGGGCACCTCGCCAAGATCCGCGCTCTGGCCCGCGCCGGTCACCCCATCCGGATCTTCGAGGTCGGTGCCCGCGCGGGCGAGTCCGACCTCCTGCTGGGGGCGAGCGGGTACTGCCGCGGGGAGCTGATCGTCACGCTGCCGCCGTACTGGCGCATCCAGCCGGCGGAGATCATGAAGCTCGTGCGGCGCGTGCGAGAGGGCGCGGCACTGGCCTCGGCGGCGCGCGGGCAGACCGGGGATCATCCGCTGAACCGACTGCAGCACTGGGGATTCCACACGCTGCTCAAACGCCTCGTCGGCACGGAGTTCCAGGACATCGCGTCCGGCGTACGGGTGATGCGTCCGGAGGTGCTGCGCGAGGTGCCGCTGTACGGCGACGCCTTTCGGTTTCTGCCCCTGTTGGCGGCCCGGGAGGATTTCAGGGTCGAGGAGGTCGTGGTCCAGCAGCACCCGCGTGATCGCCGCACCAAGGTGTACTCGCCGGGCACCTACTTCCGACGGGTCATCGACCTGTTCGGGATGGCCTTCCTGACGAGGTTCACCCACAAGCCTCTGCGGTTCTTCGGACTGGTGGGCGGTGCCCTGGCGCTGGCCGGGGCGACCCTGCTGGCGGTGGTCGTCGCGCAGCGACTGGCGGGCACGCCGCTGGCGAACCGCCCGGCACTGGTGATCAGCGTGCTCCTTCTCGTGCTGGGCCTTCAGTCGGTCGCGCTCGGCCTCATCGGCGAAATCATCGTGCACTTCAGCGTCGGCGAGGCGCGCACCTATCGGTTGGCGGAGGAGGTGGGAGGGCTTTCACGCGGCGAGCCACCCGGATCGGAATCCATCCCGGAGCCGCCTCCGGAGCTGGCCGAGCACCGCACGCAGTAGACCCGCGTGGCGCCGTCGCGCCCCGTGAAGACGACGGTGCCCGCGCGCTCGAGTCGGGCGGTCATGCGGCGCTGTTCGGGCGTCAGCGACCGCGTGTCATCCGGAGCGATCTCTCCCGAGGTGATGAGCCACACCCGACCCGGCGGCGCGTCCGCCAGTATCCCGTCCAACTCCTCCTCCGAGTTGAGCAACCGCGTCGACGTGTAGATGTCCCGGAACCCCGAGGAGTCCTCGTAGAGAAACGGCCTCGCGTCCTCGAGGCTGCGCAGCCACCAGTCCACGCGCCCCGCGTACCACGTCTGCTCGAGCACGTCGACCGCGATCACGACGTCTTCCGCCGCGGCGTGTGAACGGACATATCGTCCCGGGTTCGCGTGGTCGGGCCGAAACGGCATCAGGTGGAGCGCCGCGCTCATCGGCTCTCCGTGTTCCAGCGACGCGATCCTCGTCGCCTGCGGCACTCCATGCTTTCCGAGGACCCCCGAGATCGCGAGGACGGCCGCTCCCGCGGTGGCTATGGTCGCGCGACGGTCCAGCCTCGACCAGCGGCGGGCCACCCACCGCAGGCCGTGCACGAGCGCCCATCCGGCCAGGAGCAGCACGAACGGATAGACGTGGAGGAAGTATCGCGAGGGGCCCCACCGCGACACGATCCCGATCGCGAGCACGGGGAGCAGCACCGACAGGGCCAGCGCCCGGGGGCGCTCGCCGTCCCACGTTGCCGACAACGCGGCCAGGGCCGCCCCGGCGGCCAGCAGCCAGACGAGCGGCTGGTGCGAGACCAGCCCCACCAGGTAGGGGTAGGGAAAGTAGGCCACCGCTTTGAGTCCCTCGGTGACCCCCGCCACCATGACCATCGCGACCACCCAGGCCAGCGCGACCGACGCCGCGACGGCCAAGAACCTCCAGTAGCGGAGCGCCAGCCGCCGGGTGTACGCCGGGTCCGCCAGCAGCCCGATCCCCGCGCACGCCAGCGCTCCACCCAGCTGCCCGATGAACAGGAAGCCGCAGAACGTGCCGGCGGCCAACGACACGGCGATCCGAGGCCACAAGTCTGGGCCCCCGCGCGCTCCCGGTCGATCCCCGCCCTGCGGTGCCGGGACCTCGGCCGGATCGTCCTCGCTGGATCGCCCCGCCGGGACCGCCCTCGCCGCGTCGCGGACCGCCAGCGCGATCGCCACGGCTGCCGCCACCAGGAGAGCGGCCACGAGGAGCGGCCCGGCGGAAACCGTCGGGATCACCGGAGGCGGTGGGCCGCTCTGGAGCGAGGCGAGGGGCGCGTCGTCGACCCAGGCGCTGAACGGCGCGCGGACCCATGCCAAGTGGTAGCTCCAGCCCAGACCTGCGGCCACGGCCGCGAACCCGAGCAGTCGCACCGCCGAGACCGCCGCGAGACCGGCGAACGCGAGGGGAAGGATGGCGAACTGGACCGCGAAGAGGCCCAGCGCATGGAGCGAGATGGCGCCCGCCAGGGCCGCCGTGCCCCACAGCAGCGGCGCCCGCCGACCCGTGGTCGCCCACTTCCACAGGAGGCCGCCCGCCAGCACGTAGAAGAACAGGAAAGGCGCGTACATGCGCGCCATGCGGGAGAACGCGATGTGCCACTCCGACACCGCCAGCAGCGCGCCCGCCACGAAGGCGGGGCCCGCCCCCACGAGCCCGGCTCCCACGAGGAACAGCGCCGGCGGCGTCAGCGTCCCGATCGCGGCGCTCACCAGACGGTACGCACCCTCCCCATCCGTTTCGGCGCGTGCCACCACCGCCGCCGTAAGCCAGGTGTAGGGTAGGGCGCGCCGGTACTCCATGCCGCTCGGCATGCTGGCCGTTCCCGTATCGATCACCGAGCGCACCGCGAGCGCGGTGGTCTCCTCGTCCGCATAGAAGCTGAGGTCGGACAATTGGGCGAAGCGGAACGGCGCCGCCGACGCGAGCAGCAGCAGCGCTCCCAGCCATCGCCGTCTCCTCGAAGGAGGGGCGCCCTCGCCGGCTCCGGGTCCGCTCGTTCCTCGCGCCCGGCTCCCGGATCGACCTAGCTCGTGGGCCCGACCGGCCCGAAGGTGCACGGCCGTCTCGTCTTCTCCCGTCCGGTGAACGCGGGCAACGGTTGGCCGGCGGCCTGCCGCCGG
>JBFIOX010000030.1:0-13503 GCA_041610455.1 Gemmatimonadota bacterium | reverse complement strand
TCCAGCTTCTCGATCTCGAGTCCGGTGAGCCGCGCCAGGCGCATGTTGAGGATCGCCTCCGCCTGTCGCTCGCTGAGGTCGAAGGTCGAACGGAGCTCGGCGCTGGCGGTCTCCGTGTCCCGGGCGCCGCGGATGATCTTGATCACCTCGTCGATGTTGTCGACCGCGATCTTGAGCCCCTCGAGCACGTGCTCGCGGTCTTTGGCGGCCGCCAGTTCGTAGCGGCTGCGGCGCTCCACGACCTCGTGGCGGTGCTCCAGGAAGTGGGTGAGCATCGTCTTGAGGTCCATCACGCGCGGCACCCCGTCGACGAGGGCGAGCATGATCACGCCGAACGTCGACTGCATCTGGGTGTGCTTGAACAGCTGGTTCAGCACGATCTGCGGGATCGAGTCGCGCTTGAGCTCGATCACCACGCGGATCCCTTCGCGATCGGACTCATCGCGCATGTCTGAGATGTCGGTGACCCGCTTGTCCCGCACGAGCTGCGCGATCTGCTCGATGAGACGGGTCTTGTTGACCATGAACGGGATCTCGGTGATGACGATCTGCTCGCCTCCCTTGGCCCGTTCCTCGATGTGGGCCCGCGCCCGCATCACGATGCGGCCGCGACCCTCGCGATAGGCCTCGCGTATGGCGTCGCGTCCGTAGATGAACCCCCCGGTCGGGAAGTCGGGGCCGCGAATCTTCGTCATGAGGTCGGCGACGGTGGCCTCGGGGTCCTCGATGAGCAGCCGACACGCCGCAACCACCTCGCGGAGGTTGTGGGGCGGGATGTTGGTCGCCATGCCCACCGCGATCCCCGATGAGCCGTTCACCAGGAGGTTGGGGAGCATCGATGGGAGCACCCTGGGCTCCCGCAGACGGTCGTCGAAGTTGGCGACGAAGTCGACCGTCTCCTTCTCGATGTCGGCCAACATGTCGCTGGCCACGGGCGCGAGTCGCGCCTCCGTGTACCGGTAGGCGGCGGCCGAGTCTCCATCGATCGAGCCGAAGTTCCCCTGGCCGTCCACCAGCGGGTACCTCAGCGAGAAGTCCTGCACCATCCGGACGAGGGAGTCGTAGACGGCGCCATCGCCGTGGGGGTGGTATTTGCCGAGCACGTCGCCCACCACGGTGGCGCTCTTCTTGTACGGACGGGTGGGGGCCAGCCCCGCCTCGTGCATGGCGAACAGGATGCGGCGGTGGACGGGCTTGAGCCCGTCGCGGACGTCGGGCAGGGCCCGCTGCACGATCACGCTCATCGAGTAGTCGATGAACGAATCCCTCATCTCGTCTTCGAGCAGTCGGGGCTCGATGCGCTCTACGCTCTCGGTGGTCTCCATGGACTCCCGTTCGGGTGACCGGTGTTGTCGGGTGTTTCCAGCGTGTTACGCGGGTCCCTGCGCGCTCCGGCGGGACCGTACAATCTACCGACTCGCGAGGCCTTTCGCGACTTGGCGGGTGCCCTTTTGGCAGGGCATGGGGCAGGCCGCGCGCACGCCCGTCAGGCCACGGCCCGGAAGTCCGCGAGCTCCCGGAAGCCGACCGAGTCCAACGCGCCCCGGATCTCCTCGCGCGCCCCGGGCGATCCGACGGCGATGAGGACGTAGGGTCGCGCCCCGCCCCCCTCCAAGCCCCCAAGCTGGTCCGGGGCGATCACCGGCGCGTCATGGATGGTCTGGCCGATCTTGCGGGGGTCCAGATCGACGAAGGCCGCCACCGGCGCGGGCCGAACCCGCCCCCGCGGGGCCTCGGCCGGGTACGGCCCGGCATTCTCCGCCGAATCGCCCGTGGCCCCGGCGCCCGGCGCGGGCCGGCATTGGCGGTTCCACTCGCGGGCGAACGCCTTGCCCACCTTTCCGGCCCCCCACACCACGACGGGACGATCCGGGGGCACGAACCCTCTTCTCAGCAAGTCGACCTTGAGACGCCGGAAGGCGGCGGGGGCGTAGCGCGGCGAAGCGACGGAGAGCCGGTGCTCGCCGAGCCGCCATTCGAGGAGTATCCGCGGGACGTTGGCCAGCCGGCGGCCCGCCGCGGCGAGCCGGAGCACCAGATCGTAGTCTTCCGGCCCCTCGAGCTCGCGGTATCCGCCGACCGAGCGCAGCGCGTCCCGGCGGATCATCAGGGTGGGGTGCGCGATCGGACACTCCACGAACAGGTCGCGCGCCACATCGGACCAGGTGGCGAGGCCGTTGATCCAGGACTCGTAGCGACGGTATCCCGAGCGCACGAGGGCGCGCGGGAAGTAGCGGATGCCGGTGCCGCAGGCCGCGATGTCGGGCTGCGCACGCAACAGCGCGAGCTGTGTGGCCAGCCGCTCCGGGCGGGCCACATCATCGGCGTCCATGCGGGCGATGAACGGGGCGCGTGCCTCGCGGCGCAGACGCTCCAGGGCCGCCACGATGCCTCTCCCGCAAGACGGGAAGACCCGGACCCGGGCGTCGGCCTCGGCCCAAGCGGCCAGGCGGGCCCCGGTGCGGTCCCGCGAGCCATCGTCGAGCGCGAGGACTTCGAATCCCGGCTCCGTCTGGGCGGCCAGGCTCGCGATGCAATCGTCGAGGAAAGGGGCGGCGTCGCGGCAAGGCAGGAGGATCGACACCCGCGGCGGGGCCGGGACGGCCACGATCAGGAGGCCGCGTCCGCGGCCGCTCCTTCCGCGACGCGCGCCCGCGCCTCCAGGTGCGCACGCAAGTAGGCGCCCGTGCGCGACGCGGCGGCTTCGACGATGCGGGCCGGGAGCCCGGCCGCCACCACGCGCCCCCCCTCCGCCGCGGCGCCCGGACCCAGGTCGATGATCCAGTCGGCGTCGGCCACCACCTCGAGGTTGTGCTCGATCACCACCACCGTGTGGCCCTCGGAGACGAGCTCGCGCAGCACGGCGGTGAGCGTCCGGACCTCGCCCACGCCCAGCCCCACGGTGGGCTCATCCAGGATGTAGACCCGCCGTCCGCCCCGGCCCCTCCGGGCCAGCTCGCGGGCCACCTTGAGCCGCTGCGCTTCGCCGCCGGACAGCGTCGTGGCGGGTTGCCCGAGGCGCAGGTATCCGAGCCCCACCCGCTGCAGGTGCCACAGCGCCTCGCCCAGCCGATCCCGCTTGATGAAGAAGCGGATCGCCTCGTCCACCGTCATGTCCAGGGCGTCCCGGATCGAACGCCCCCGATAGGCGATCTCGAGCACTTCCTGCCGGTATCGGGTCCCTTCACAGGCCTCGCACGGGACGGACACGTCCGCCAGAAAGACCATCTCGATGGTCTCCTCGCCGGCGCCCTTGCATCGCTCGCAGCGGCCGCCGGGCCGGTTGAACGAGAAGTACCCGGGGCCGAAGCCGCGACGCCGGGCCTCCGGAAGGTCGGCGTACACCTGGCGGAGCTCCTTGAACGCGCCGATGTAGGTGGCGGGGTTGGAGCGGGGCGTGCGGCCGATCGGCTGCTGGTCGACGAGGATCACCGCCTCCAGGCCCTCCACACCCCGGAGCGCGTCGTACGAGCCCTCCGGTTCGCCCAGGTGCCGCTTGGCCGTCGACTCGCGGGCCAGGGCGCGCTCGAGCGCGTGGAACAGGACGCCGCGGATCAGCGTCGATTTGCCCGACCCCGACACGCCCGTCACGGCCGTGAGCGATCCGCGCGGGATGGACACGTCCACGCCCCGCACGTTGTGGAGCGTGGCCCCCTCCAAGACCAGCTCTCCCTGCGGCGCGACGCGGGCCCCTCGACCCCCGCGCCGCGTCCTGGCCGCGCCGTCGCGTCGCTGCGGCGGAGCGCGGAGGGCGGCCCCCGTGCTCGTCTCGGCCTCCAGCAGGGCCTGCCAGGAGCCCTCGAACACCAACTCTCCGCCCTGCGCGCCGGCGCCGGGGCCCAGCTCGAGGATCCGATCGGCGCGCGCCAGCACGGCGGTCTCGTGCTCGACCACGAGCACCGTGTTGCCCCGCGCCGCGAGTCGCTCGAGCACGGTCGTGAACGCCTCGATGTCGTGCGGGTGGAGCCCGATCGTGGGCTCGTCGAGCACGTACAGCGTGTCCACGAGTCGGCTTCCGAGGCAGCTGGCCAGCCGGATCCGCTGCATCTCGCCCCCCGACAGCGTCCTCGCCTGGCGGTCCAGGGTCAGATAGCCGAGCCCGACGTCCTCGAGAAAGCCGATACGGTCCTCGAGCTCGCGTCTGATCGTCTCGGCGATCTTGCGGGCGAACGGCGGCAGGTCGAGGTCCTCCCGGATCCAGGCGGCGGCCTCCCCGATGGGCAGCGCGGCGATCTCGGCGATGTTCCGCCCCCCGACGCGCACGTTCAGCGCATCCGGCACGAGGCGGGTCCCCCCGCACGCATCGCACCGCCGCGGCAGCTGGTACTGGCGCAGGAACACCCGGATGTAGGCCTTGTACCGCTTGCGCTCGCGGGAGCGCAGGAACGGGATCACGCCCTGGAAGCGCTCGCCGGCCAGGGTTCCGCCCTCGAGCAGCGCCCGGCGGGCCGCGGCGGGCAGCTCGCTCCACGGCGCCGTCGCATCGAGCCCCGCGGCGGCCGCGAACTCGGCGAGGGCGGCCCGCTCCTTGGTGTAGCGGGGCTTCGTCCACGGGTCCAGGGCCCCATCGGCGAGCGATCGCGTCGGATCGGGGACGATGAGCTCCGGCGCGTACTCGAGCACCGCCCCGAAGCCGGTGCATTCGGGACAGGCACCGGCCGGGCTGTTGAAGCTGAACAGGCTCGGCACGGGGTCGGGGAACTCGCGCCCGCAGCCCGTGCACCGGTGCGACTCGTCGAAGAGGTGACGCGCGGCGCCGGCCTCGGCCGCGCCCTGCTCGAGCACCACCGCCCGGCCGTGGCCCTCGGCGAACGCGGCGGAGATCGAGTCCGTGAGTCGCTCGCGCTCGCGGCCCGACGCCGCGAGCCGGTCGACCACGACGAGCAGCTCGTCGGCCTCGGTGAGCCGACGGCCCGGCTCGGGACGGCCGTTGCCGGCCGGCGTCTCGACCTCAGCCCCCGAGCCGAGATCGGGCAGGTAGATCTCCTGGCCATCCGCGAGCACGCGCAGGTATCCCTGCGACTGGAGATTGGCCACCGCCATCTCGTGCGTGATCTTCCGGCTCAGACGGAGGGGGAAGGCCACGGTCACGCGGCGGCCGTCCCCGCGATCGAGGATGGCGTCGGCGGCCGAGGCCACCGTGTCCGGGACGACCGCCAGCCCGCAATCGGGGCAACAGGTCGTGCCGACACGGGCCCACAGGAGCCGCAGGTAGTCGTACACCTCGGTCACGGTGCCGACGGTCGAGCGGCTCGACTGGATCGCGTTGCGCTGGTCGATGGAGACCGAAGGGCTGACGCCCTCGACCGAATCCACGGCCGGCTTGGGCATGCGCTCGAGGAACTGCTTGGCGTACGTCGACAGCGACTCGATGTATCGCCGTTGGCCCTCGGCGTAGATGGTGTCGAAGGCGAGGCTCGACTTCCCGGAGCCGGAGGGGCCCGTAAGCACCGTGAGCCCACCCCGCTCCACCTCGACGTCCACCCCCTTGAGGTTGTGCTGGCGGGCGCCTCGCACGCGGATCCGATCGCTCATGAGAGCATGATGACCCGGCCCGGGCGCCGGCGCCAACCGGGGGCGAAGCGGTTGGATGCGGGTGGGCGAGCCTCTATGTTGGCGCGCGATTCAGGCCGAGGGCGAGATCCGACCGATGCACACCCAACACGGACCGGTCCAAGAGGAAGAGGCGCTCGGGAAGGCGTACGATGCGCGCCTCATGAGGCGGCTCCTGGGCTACCTGCGGCCCTATCGCGGGCGCGTGGTCCTGGCCGTCCTCATGCTGATCGCCGCCTCGGGCCTCGCGCTCGTGGGGCCGTGGCTGACCAAGGAGGCGATCGACGTCGCCATCCCCGGCCGCGACTTCGGGCACCTGCGGCTTCTCGCGCTCGTCTTCTTCGCTTCGCTCCTCCTGTCCGGATTGCTCGAGTACGCGCGCACGATCCTCACGACCTGGATCGGCCAGAACGTCATGCTGGACATGCGACGCGAGATCTTCGCGCACCTCCAGCGTCTGAGCCTCTCCTACTTCGACCGCAACCCGGTCGGACGGCTCATGACCCGGCTGACCAGCGACGTCGAGGTGCTGAACGAGATGTTCACCTCGGGCGTGGTGACCATCTTCGGGGACATCTTCACGGTCGGCTTCATCATGGCCGCCATGCTGGCCATGGACTGGGAGCTGGCCCTCGTCACGTTCGCGGTCCTGCCGCTCGTCTTCACCGCGGCCTGGCTGTTCCGCCGCAAGGTCAGGGAGGCGTATCGGGACATCCGGGTGCGGCTGGCCCGCATCAACGCGTTCCTGCAGGAGCGGATCTCCGGCATACGGGTGGTGCAGCTCTTCCGCCAGGAGGGCCCGACGGCGGACCGCTTCGCGGCGATCAACGATGACTACCTGGGTGCGCACCTCCGCTCGATCACCTACTACGCCCTGTTCTTCCCCGTCATCGAGACGTTGGCCTCGGTGGCGCTCGCCCTCATCGTCTGGTACGGCGGGATGCAGGCCCTGGAGGGGGGCCTCACCATCGGCGTCATCGCCGCGTTCCTCCAGTACGCGCGCCGCTTCTTCCGGCCCATCCAGGATCTGTCCGAGAAGTACAACATCCTGCAGGGCGCGATGGCCAGCTCGGAGCGCATCTTCGGGCTCCTGGACCAGGTGCCGTCGATCCGCGACGCCCCCGCGCCGACCCCTCTGCCGGAGCGGATCGAGGGTCGCATCGCCTTCGAGAACGTGTGGTTCCGCTACGTCGGCGCGGGGCCGGAGGCGGGAGACCGGCGGATCACCGCGGCGGCCTCTTGGGAGGGCGCGGAGGCGCGCGTGGATGACGATGCGCCGCCCGAGGACGGCTGGGTGCTGCGCGGCGTCGACTTCCTCGTCGAGCCGGGACAGCAGGTGGCCCTCGTGGGGGCGACCGGCGCCGGCAAGACGACCCTGTTCAGCTTGCTGATGCGGTTCTACGAGCCGCAGCGCGGGCGCATCACGCTCGACGGCACCGACATCCGCGAGTACCCGCTGACCGAGCTGCGCCAGCGCATGGGTCTCGTCTTGCAGGACGTGTACCTGTTCTCCGGCAGCGCCGCGGACAACATCTCCCTCGATCGACCCGGCATCGACGACGGGGGGGTGCGCGCGTCGGCCGAGCAGGTCGGCGTCGATGTCCACCTCGCGCGCCTGCCGCGGACCTACGACCACCCGCTCGGCGAGCGGGGGGGCAGCCTGTCCGTCGGCGAGCGGCAGTTGATCTCGTTCGCGCGGGCCCTGGCGGGCGACCCGCCGATCCTGCTGCTCGATGAGGCGACCAGCGCGGTCGACTCCGAGATCGAGGCCCAGATCCAGACGGCGTTGGAGCGACTCATGCGCGGGCGGACGAGCCTCGTCATCGCGCACCGCCTGTCCACGATCCGGGGCGCCGACCACATCATCGTCCTGCACCACGGCCGGGTGCACGAATCCGGAACGCACGAGTCGCTGCTCGAGAAGGGGGGCTTGTACGCACGGCTGCACCGGCTCCAGTTCGAGCGGCCGACGGCGGCGGCATGAACGCGGTGCTCGATGCCGTGGCGGCCATCGACACACGGTGGATCCTCGTGGGTCTGCTGGCGGCCCTCGACCTCTGGTCCGCCTCGCTGGTCTGGCTGTCGAAGGTGCCGCGACGCGAGAAGGTCCTGTGGACCGGGGTCATCGTCGCCTGCCCGATCGTGGGCTGCCTGTTCTGGTTCGTGCTGGGGCCCAAGCCGCGGAGCATCGGCTGAGCCGCGGACCGCCCACCCTTCAAGGCGCGGGCGGCGCCCGCTCCCGGTCCCACAAGGCGGCGAGGGCCCGCGCCGTCTCCTCGGCCGCGCCGGCCTGCGCCTCCACGAAGGCGCGCGCGCGCCCCCCGCGGCGCTGCCGCTCGGACGCGAGCGCGAGATCCCGAAGGCCAGCGGCCAGCTCCGAAGCGGCCAGCGAGAGGCCACCCCCCGCCGCCTCCAGGGCCACCGCATCTCCGCGATCGTGATGCGGGCCGTGGAGCACCGGAATCCCGGCCGCCGCGGGCTCGAGCACGTTGTGCAGGCCGCTTCCCCCCAGGGCGCCGCCCACGTAGGCCACATCGCCCACGGTGTAGGCCTCGGCCAGCACGCCGACCTCGTCGAGCACCACGACCCCGTGCGGGGGCAGGTCGGCCACGGCGGCCCGATCGGCCCAGCGCGCGACGGGCTCGCCGCGGGCCCGGCAGATGCCCACGAGGCGCCGCACGTGCGCCTCGTGCGGCGCGTGGGGCGCGCTGAGCACCTGCCAGTCGAACCGTCGGTTGCCGCCCAGCGCGTCCAGGGCCTCGAGGAGCGCCGCCTCGTCGGGCCGCCAGGTGGAGCCGGCCACGAGGCGCGCTCCGCCCGGAGGACGCGGCGGCAGCCGTCGCTCGAGCCGCTCGGCCGCGCCGCCGGGGGCGCGGGCCCGGTCGGCCCGCCGGAGGGCCAGGTCGAACGCCGCGTCGCCCGTCACCCGGACGACCTCCGGCCTGGCGCCCAGGGCGACGAGCCGGTCCGCGTCCGCGCGGGTCGCCGCGCCCACGAAATCGAGCCGGGCGTACGCGGCGCGGAACAGCCGCCGGGCCAGGGGCCGAGTGCGCCGGCTCCCTTCCCGCACCACCGCGTTGACGAGCGCCATCGGCACCCCCGCCCGCGCCGCGGCGGCGGACAAGGAGGGCCACACATCGAGCTTGGCGAACACGAGGAGATCGGGCGCGACGGCCTTGAGCGCCCGCTCCGTCGCGTGGGCCGTATCGAGCGGCGGGTAGCCGGCATGGTCGGGCGCCAGCCAGGGCAGGGCCGCCCGGCCCGAGGGCGAGAAATGCGTGACGAGCAGGGCGAACGACCGACCCGCGCGGAGCGCGTCGATGGTGGGAGCGGCCCCCAGGAGCTCGCCGGCCGAGGCGCCGTGCAGCCACAGCGCGGGTCCCGGCGGCCGGGCGCGGCCCCAGGCCTCCAGGTCGAGGTGCGCACGACGCCGCTGGGCGAGGGAGCGACCCAGGTCGGGGCGGACGAATCCGATGCCGGGCGCCAGCGCCGCCGCCAAGCGGGCCGCCGCCTCCGAGAGGCGCTCCCCGCTCAGCAAGGAGGGGCCGCCGCACCGCTTTTCGCCCACATCCCGGCCACATATCCTCCTGAGGTGCGCTACCTGGGCAACAAGACCAAGCTCGTTCCCTTCCTCCTGCGCGCCGTGGAGGGGCTGGGAGAAGAGCCGGGCGTCGCCTGCGATCCGTTCGCGGGGACGGCCAGCGTATCGACGGCCCTCAAGCGGACCGGCTGGCGCGTGCACGCCGGTGACGTGATGGCCGCATCCTACGCGCTCCAGGTGGCGCGGGTCGAGTACGACCGCACGCCCCGCTTCCCGTCCACGCTGCTCCCCGCGGGGGCGCGCAACGGAGCGCGGACCGTCTCGTACCGCAAGCTGCTCGCGTGGCTGGGCGGCCGGGAGTCGGACGGGTTCGTGTCCGAGCACTACACGCTGGCGGGGTCGGAAGGACGGGCGCACGGGCGCATGTACTTCTCTCCCCGAAACGCCCGGCGGATCGACGCCATCCGCACCGCGATCGGTCGCTGGGAGGCGGAGGGTCGGCTCGATCCGGGCCGCGCCCAGCTCCTGCTCGCCACGTTGATCGAGGCCGCCGACCGCGTCGCCAACACCACCGGCGTGTACGCATCCTTCGTGAAGACGCTCCAGCCCAACGCCAAGCGCGACCTGGAGCTCCGCCCCATCGTCCCCACGCCGGGCCCTGGGGGGAGCGGGGGGAGCTCCGCGTACCGGGGACGGGCGCGGGACCTGCTGCGGCGCGTGGGAGGCGTGGATCTCGTCTACCTCGACCCGCCCTACAACGCCCGCCAGTACCCGGCCTACTACCACATCCCGGAGCTGCTGGCCGTGGGCTGGGATCCACCCCCCGCGATCCGTGGCAAGACGGGCCTGATCCCGGACGAGGACCTACGCTCAGACTGGTGCCGGCGTCACCGGGCGGGGCACGCGTTGCGCGACGTGCTCGCGGCTGCCGATGGACGGCACATCCTCCTGAGCTACAATGACGAAGGGCTGATCCCGCCCGACGAGATCGAAGCGGCCCTGCGAGCGCGGGGCATCGCGGACAGCTACCGGGTGCTCACGCGACCCTACAAGCGTTACCGCAGCGATTCCGATGGCCCGGAGCGGACGTACGCGCGCGACACGGTGCACGAGCAGCTGCACTACGTGCGGTGTGCGTGAGCCGTGGGGCGGCCGCGGAAGGTGGGAGCGCCTGGCCTGGCGCCGTCGGACTCAGCCGCCCCCGGCGGCCGCGTCCCCCCAATCCTCGCGCGCGTCGCGCTCGCGCTCGCGCGCCTCGCGCACGATTCGCCGCGACTCCCGCTCGTCCGGATCGGAGATCGGGAGCAGGCGCTCGGTCACGCGCACCTCGTACTCGAACAGCAGGTGCCGCAGATCTCCGAGCCGCCCCATGATGAGGGGAAGCGTGCGCAGGAGACGCTCGTCGGCGTCGAGGCGCCGAACCAGATCCGAGAACGCGACCAGCGCGGCGCGGACCTCCGCGGCCGTGGGGGGCCGGCGTCCCGAGCCTCCGTCATGATGATCCATGTCTCGCGCTCCTTACGCCTGCGCCCTCGCCGGACGATCGCGGCCGACCGGTGCCGTCTCCACATGTACGCCGTGCCGCACGTTTCGGTCCGGACGCGGGCCGCGCTCGTGGTCGCACTGGTCGCGACCTGCGCGGCCTGCTCGCCGACCTACGTGCTGCGGGCCGGTTGGGAGGAGGCGCGCATCCTCTCGTCGCGCCGCGCCATCCGGGCGGTCGTGCACGACACCACGGTGAGTGTCGAGACGCGGGACAAGCTGCGGCTCGTGCTCGACGCGCGCGACTTCGCCGAGCGCGACCTGGGTCTCCGCGCGGGGTCGAGCTACGAGACGTACGCCGACCTGGGCAGAGACACGCTCGCCCTCAACGTCCTGGCCGCGCCGGAGTTCGAGCTGCGCTGGAAGACCTGGTGGTTCCCCGTCGTGGGCCACGTGCCCTACAAGGGCTACTTCGACTTCGAGCGCGCCCGGGGGGAGGCGGCGCGGCTCGAGGCCGAAGGGTACGACGTGTCGGTGCGCCCCGTCGCCGCGTTCTCGACCCTGGGCTGGTTTCCCGACCCGATCCTCTCGACGACGCTGCGACTCGACAGTCTCTCGCTCGTCGAGACGGTGATCCACGAGATCACGCACGGCACGTTCTTCCCGGCGGGACGGGCCGATTTCAACGAGAGCTTCGCCAACTTCGTCGGTAACCGCGGGGCGATCGCGTTCTTCTGCGAGGCGGTGCGGGATGACGACGCGTGCCAGCGCGCCCGCGTCCGCTGGGAGGACACGCGGGTCTTCGGCCGGTTCTTCCACTCGCTCCTCGCCCCGTTGCGCGAGGTCTACGCGGCCGAGGTTCCCGCCGACGAGAAGCGGCGCTTGAAGCGCCAGGTGTTCGAGGAGGCCGCGCGGCGGTTCGAGCGCGAGGTTCGTCCCCAGCTGCGGGCCGGCCGCTACGAGGCGCTCGATCCCGACCGGCTGGACAACGCCTGGGTGTTGTCGCGATTGCTGTACTTCACCAGGCTGGATGACTTCGAGGTCGTGTACGCCCGCGAGGGGAGCCTCGCCGCCGCCGTGCGCGCGCTGATGCGCGAGGCGGCGTCGGGCGACCCCTGGGAGGGGCTCGACCGGCTGTCCCCTCGATGAAGGAGAAGGACACGATGGCCGACGCTTTCCGCTGCGGCCGGTGTGCGCGCGAGGATGTGGAGCGGGTGGATCGGCCGCCCTTCCCCAACGAGCTCGGGACGCGCATCCAGGCCGAAATCTGCCAACCGTGCTGGGAGGAGTGGAAGCAGCGACAGATGCTCCTCATCAACCACTACGGGCTCAAGCTGAATCAGGCCGAGGCGCGCGAGTTCCTGTACGCGAACCTGCGGGCCTTCCTGTTCGGGGAGGGAGAGGGGAGCGCGGAGATCGACCCGGCCCAGGAGGGCTCGGTGGAGTGGTGAGGGCGCCGGGGGGCCGTGGCCGAGCCGACGTGCTCGCGCGGGCCGCCAGCGCACTCCGAGCTTCTCCTCCAGACCCCGGTAGGCATGGCGGGACGCCCCGACACGATCTCAGTCGACGACGAGGTTGATCAACCGATCGGGGACGTGGATGACCTTGCGGATCTCGCCCCGCTCCAGGTGCCGGCTCACGTTCTCCTCGGCGAGCGCGGCCGTTCGCACCGCGTCCTCCGAGGCGCCGCGGGCCACCCGAATGGTGGCGCGCAGCTTGCCGTTCACCTGGACCGCCACATCCAGCTCTTCGACGACGAGCTTTGCCGGATCGTGCGTCGGCCACGTGGCGTGGTCGAACAGGCTCGGCGTGCCGCCGAGGCGCTCCCACAGCTCTTCGGCGATGTGCGGCGCGATGGGGGCCAGGAGGACGACGAGGGGGCGCACCTCGTCCAGGCTGGCCGTCCGCCCCTCCGCCCGCACCACGTTCAGGTAGTCCATGAGGGCGGCGATGGCCGTGTTGTAGTCGAGGCTCTCGAGGTCCTGGCTCACCCGCGAGATGGTGGCGTGCAGGGCCCGCTCGACCCCGGCGTCATCGAAACCTGTCCGCCCCGCCTCGATCGCGCCGGTCACGCTGTCCCACACCTTGTTCATAAAGCGCTGCGGCCCGGCCAGACCGAGGTCACGGAAGTCGCCCCCTACCTGGAAAGGCCCGAGAAACATGAGGTACATGCGGAACGTGTCCGCCCCGAAGCGCTCGATGTACGCGTCGGGCAGGATCACGTTGCCGCGCGATTTGGAGATCTTCGCCCCGTCCTTGATGAGGAGCCCGTGCTTGCGGAAGCGCTCGTAGGGCTCCTCGAACTCGAGATGTCCGAGATCGTGGAGCACCATCGTGAGGAAGCGAGAATACAGGAGGTGCAGCACCGAGTGCTCCTCGCCGCCGATGTAGCTGCTCACGGGGAGCCACTTGCGGGTCCGTTCCGCGTCGAAGGGTCGGTCGTCGAACTCGGTCGAGGGATACCGGAGGAAGTACCAACCCGAATCGAGGAACGTGTCGGAGACGTCCGTCTCGCGGTGGGCCGCCGCTCCGCAGTCCGGGCAGGTGGTCTCGTAGAAGGACTCGACCCGGGCCAGCGGGCTCACCCCGGTCGCGGTCGGACGGAAATCCTCGACGAACGGCAGCACGACGGGAAGGTCGTCCACCGGCACGGCGCGCGGACCGCAGGCGTCGCAGTAGATGATGGGGATGGGCGGCCCCCAATATCGCTGGCGGGAGATGCACCAGTCGTGCAGGCGGTAGTTGACCTCGGGGTCGGCCAGCCCCTGCCCCCCCAACCACTCCACGATGGCGTGACCGCCCTCCTCGGCCTCCATCCCGCTGAAACGGCCGGAGTTGACGAGGATCTCGCCCGGCGAATGCTCGATGAAGGCCGCCTCCCCCACGCCCAGCTCGACCCGCGCCGGGTCGGCGCCGGCGGGCAGCGC
>JBFIOX010000029.1:0-13638 GCA_041610455.1 Gemmatimonadota bacterium | reverse complement strand
TGCCGGCCATCACCACGAACGGCTCGCCGTTGGCCAGCCCGACGTCGACGGAGCGCGGGCGTCCGGTCAGCGCGACCTCGACGGCCTCCGCGATGTCGAGCGGGCTGTCGAGGCCGCGCGCCAGGAGATTGCCGGTTCCGGTCGGGATCACGGCCAGGGGGACGTCCGAGCCCAGAAGACCCTGGGTGCAGCTCCGCACGGTGCCGTCACCGCCCGCCGCGATGACGAGGGCCGCCCCGTCGCGAGCCGCCGTCGCGGCCATTCCGGCCCCGGGGTCGTCCTCCGTCGTCTCCACCCAGTCGGGGTCGACTCCGCGCTCGCGGAACGCCTCGCGCGCCTCGTCGAGCTTGTCCGCATCGCCGCCGGCGGGATTGAACACGACGACCACCTGGCCGGTCGCCTTGCCCGCCGGAGCGCCGCCTTTCCCCTCTCGCGGGAGTTCGGCGTCGTCGCGCGGGTCGCGAGCGGGCATCGCGCGGGCCACGGCGCGGGAGCTCACGGTCCGCGTAGCCTGCGCTGGCGCCACGACATGAGCACGAACGCGGCGTAGGTGAGCAGGCCCAGGCCGGCCAGCAGAACCAGGGCGGCGCCGGCGGTGGTGCCGGCGATCTGGGTTAATATGCGGTCGAGGCTCGTGGTGCTCTCGGGCCCCGCCACGAGCCCCGCATGGATGAGGAAGGCTCCGAAGAGGAGCGCCACGAAGGCGCGTCCCACCCAGCCGAGAGTGCCCAGCTTCCGCACCCACCGCCGGTAGGACGCGGACCATTCCGTCCCCTCGAGCTGCTCCATGTGCTCGCCGGCCAGGCCCTTCCTGACGAAGAGAGCGGCGACCGCCAGCCCGACGACCCCGGCGAGGGCGACCGAAAGCCTGCCACCCGCCGTCGAGAGCAGCCCGTGCAGGTCGCTGCTCAAGATCCCGGCCGGAGCGTCCTCCAGCCCCCGCCACACCATCTCGGCCGCGGCCCACACGACCGTGGCGTAGAAGCCGGCGCTCGCCAGATAACCGAGCCGCTCGAGGGCGCTCATCGCATCGGACCCGCCGGGAAGCACAGCGGTGAGGATCCGCCACGAGACGTAGAGCGCGAGCGAGGCGCCCAGCAGAAGGAGGACCACGCGGCCTCCGGTCTGCCCCGCGATGGTTTCGAGCACGCCGGCCCGGCTGGCCTCGTCCCCGAAGTCGACCCCGAGCCCGACGCGGAGCGCGAGCGTCCCCAGGATCAGATAGAAGGTCCCCTTTCCGAGCCACCCGGCGCGCCCGAACCTCTCGAGGGCCGACCGAGCCGAAGCGCGCGCGTCGCCGAGGGACTGGAGCGCGGCCTCGGCCCTCACTCTTCTCCCCCTTCCACGGCGTCGACGACCGGGCGCAGCCACCGGAGGATGGCGAGGTTCGCGAGACCGAGCACGATCGCGAGCTCGAAGCGGCGGAACGCGGTGGCCGCCCCGATGGCGCCGACCGTCCAGATGCTGGCCGCGGTCGCGATGCCGTGCACGGTCTGCTTGCTCGCGTCCTTGAGGATCGCGCCTCCGCCGATGAACCCCACCCCGGTCATGAGGCCTTGGATGATACGGGCTTGCGCGCCGCTGTCCCCCGGGAAGGCCGATCGCCCGATGAGCACGAAGGCGCAGCTCGCGAGGGCCACGATCGGAAACGTCCGGAGTCCCGCGGGGCGCCGGGTGTCGTGACGCTCCCACGCGACCGGGAGGGCGAAGACGAACGCGGCCAGGACCAGACCGAGGTCCTGGAGCAGGCGGCCCACGTCGAGGTCGAAGATCATCATGTCCTTCCCAGCATCTCGCCGAAGCCGGCCAAGGGCTCGTAGTGGTCGCACACGATCTTGAGCGTCACCACGAGAGGCACGGCGAGCAGCGCACCGGGGATGCCCCACAGCCAACCCCACAGCATGAGGGCGGTGAACACGGCGACCGGGTTGAGCGCGAGGCGGCGGCCCAGGACGGTCGGCGTGACGAGGCTGCCCTCGATGGAATTCAAGGCGAGGTAGACGGCCGGGGCGGCCAGCGCGCGCCCGAAAGAATCGAAGGTGAGCAGGCTCACCAGGCCGACGATGATCACGCCCGCGGTCGGCCCGAGATACGGGATGAAGTTGAGACAGCCGGCCATGACGCCCCACAGGACCGGGTTCGGCATGTCCAAGAGCCACATGGCGACCCCGACGGCGAGCCCGAGACCCACGTTGATCGCGCCCATGGTGAGCAGGTAGGTCGAGATCTCGCGTCGCAGGTGACGCGAGACTCTCACCGCTCGCTTGCGCGCGCCCAGCGTGGGAAGGACTCGCACGGTCTTACGCAGGAAGAGGTCGCCGGAGGCGAGCAGGAACCCGAGCAGCACCAGCGTCACCAGTCCCTCCGCGAACGACCGCCGCATCTGATCGAGCGCCGAGGCGACGAAGCTGGCCTCCTGCACCCGGACCTCGGTGGCGGCCTCCGACTCGCCCAATTGCGCGATCTTCTGCATCTCCTGGGTCGCGCGCTCGACCTCCTCCACCGGCTTCTTGATCCGAGCCAGCTTGCGCTCGAGCTCCTCGAAGCTGCGCGGCGCCTCTTCGAGCCACTCGGTCGCGGGATCGACGAGCTGAAGAGCCCCGTATCCGCCTCCTGCGATCAAGCCGAACAGGATGAGAAACGTCGCCAACGGCCGCGGGATCCGGAGGCGCCCGAGGGCGCCCACCACGGGGTCGAGCACGAACGCGAGCAGGACCGCCACGACCATCGGCAGCACGACGGGGCGTGCGAAGTACATGGTGTACAGGAGCGCGAGGCCGAACAGGCCCACGACGGCCAGCCTGACCCCGCTCGGGCGGTATCCGATGAGCTCCTCCGGTCGCGTCTTCTCGTGCGCCTCCGGAGCGCGCGCGACCGGCGCCTCGAGATCCGCCGCGCCGGCACCCCGGTGTGGAGCCGGACCGAACGCCGGCGGCGAGCTCACGGGACGACAGGGCGCCCGGAGGGGCCGGGCATCAGGCCCGCTCCGGCGGTGGCCGATCGGCCACCATGCGCCACGCCGAGGCGGCTCCGCGGCGACCCGCCAGTCTCGCCAGCCCGCTCACGATCCCCGTGGCCACCGCCCAACCGAGCGCCGTCGTCCAGCTCACCTCGGCCTCGGGATCGGCCGGAGGCGGCTCACCTCGCGCCAACGTCCAGCCTCGTCTCAGTGCGTAAAGGGCCCCGAATGCCGCGAGCCCCGCGGCACCGTACGAGACGGCGTCCCAGACGCGTCGATCCAAGTCGAACGAAGAGGTGATGCCCACGGCCGATCCTCCTTCCTCGAGACCCGTCAGATGAGCGAGGGAGGAGTGGCGGGCTCCACCAGACCGATGTCGACGTCCAGCGACGCGTCCATGCTCTCGCGGTCGTTCTGCCAGAGGAGGAACACGCCGATGAGGGCGACGACGAGGATGACGATGGTGACCATGGCACCCGAGTTGGTGCCGCCGTTTTGATCCAGTCTCATGATGGAATCCTCGACTCCGGGCCGGGTCGGTTCTTCGTCGGGTGACGGGGGCGCCCCCGACCGTGAAGCGCGCCCGACATCGAGACCGATACAAGACGCACGCCGCGGTGGGGGGTCCCCGCCGGCCTCTCCGCCCGATCGCCTAATTCATTGTCTGCCATGAGATTACGGTTTGTCCCCAGCGTCGGGTTGGCCGTCGTCAGGGGATGGGAGCGGCCGCCCGGGCTCTCTCTTTCGTGCAGCGGGAGCGGAGGTGAAACAACGCGGGCGGCGCTCGGGCGAGGCCGCCCGGGCCGGCCGGGCCACGCGGCCCGGGAGGAGGACAAGGCCACCGGCCCACGGGCGGCGCCCGCGGACGCCGGTCCCGGCTAGGGAGGCGGCGGCGCGGCGGGGATGGTGAAGAAGAACTCGGTCCCGAGCCCGATCTCGCTGGTCGCCTCGAGCTGGCCGCCGTGGAGCTCGACCAGCCCCCGGCTGATCGTGAGCCCCAAGCCCGCCCGTCCCTTGCGCCCCACCGACGACGACTGCCAGAAGCGCTCGAACAAACGGGCAAGGTCGTCCGGCTCGATGCCGGGGCCCTCATCGCGCACGGAGAAGCGAACGCCGCTCTCGGCTGCGGCGGCGCCCACCTGCACGACACCTCCTTCGGTCGATACGCGGACCGCGTTGTCGATGAGGTTGCCCAGCACCTGGATCCCTCTCGTGCGGTCCACGAGCACGGACGGCAGGTCCTGCTCGACGGCGGACTCGAGGCGGACGCCCCGCTCCGCCGCGGACGGTCGCATCAGGTAGATCGCCTCCTCGACCAACTGGCCCGGATTCGACGGCTCGGGCATCACCGCCAACACGCCCTCCTCCAGCTTGGCCACATCGAGGAGGTCATCGACCAGCCGGCTCATGCGCCGCGTGGCCGTCTCGATCAGCTGAAGCTGCTTGCGCCGTGCCTCCGGCCCGAGCTCCAGCGCCAGGAGGTTGGTCGCCCCCCCAAGGATCGCGTTGAGCGGATTCCTCAAGTCGTGCGCCACGAATGCCAGCACGTCGTCTCGCGCGCCCAGGGCGGCGCGCAACTTCCCGAACAGCTCCGCGTTGTCGAGCGCGAGGCCCACACGCTCCGCGTAGCGCCGCAGCGTGCGCAGCTCCAGCTCGTCGTAGGGACGCCCCCGCCCGAACGTGAGGACGCCGAGGAGATCCTCGCGCGCCCGCAGCGCCACGCTGAACAGCGCGGTCGCCCCGGTCGCGGCGAGCCAGTCCTTCGCCGCCGTGGAGCCCAATGCGGGGTCCGAGGTGCCGGCGTCGAGCGGTGCGCTGACGACCTCGCGTGCATTGAAGATCCGCTCCATCCACTCCGCATCGGGCGTCGATGCCGCCACGGCCTCAACCAGCCGCGTTCGGAGGTCTTGATCCCGGTGGGCGAACGCGGCTCGCGTGGGCTCGCCAGACTGCCCCATCACATCCAGTAGGGCGAAGTCGACGAAGGGCCCCAGACACGCCGTGACCGCCGCGCGCGCCACGTCCTCGCGTTCCAGCGACTTGGCCAGCTCGGTCCCCGCGCCCGCCAGCAGCGAGTCTCCCTCGCGGGACAGGGCGGCCTGCCTCTCGGCCTCGAGCAGAGCGGCCGACGTGCGCAGGCTGGCGCCGAGACGGTCGGCGGAGAGGCGCTCCTTCGGGATGTAGTCCCTGGCGCCGGCCCGCATGAGCTCGGCCGCGAGGGACTCGTCGCCGCGGCCCGTCAGAATTATGACCGCCGCCTCCGGTCGTCGTTGGGCCGCGTGGGACAGCACGTCGAGTCCGCGGCCATCGGGAAGCTGGAAGTCGGAGACGACCCAATCCCAGCTCTCCTCGTTCTCGAGCGCCTCCCGGGCCTCGCTCACCGTGGCGGCCTCGACGACTTCCAGATCGAGTTCGAGCTCTGCCAGCGTCCTTCGCAGCGCCATTCGGTCGACGGCGTCATCCTCGACGACCAGCAGTCGTCGCTTGCCGTTCGAGTCGTCGGTGGGGCGACTGGAGTTCATCGATCCTCGGAGGGGCTCGTGTGGACTGGCGGGTCGGGGGCGCGGGGGCGAAAACTTAGCCCCTCGGGGCGCGCCGCGCCCGCGTCACGTCGACGTGCCGCGCGAGGCCCTGCCGGACCGTGCGGTCGCGCGCCGGCACGTGCTGTCGGTCCCCGCCGCGCCTGCGGGGGGGCTGGTCGGGCCGGGTCTTGCCTCTCATTCCGCTTCGGGCTCTACTCACTCCCCCCCGAGAAAAGCGAGCGGGAACATACAGATGACTGTGACGCGAAAGAAACCCGACACGCTCGACATACTCGTCGTCGACGACGACGTGCTGATCCCGGATGTGTTCCGGCCCTGCTTCGAAGAGGACGGACACCGCATGACGGCGGTCACCAACTCGGCCGACGCGGTCCGTGAGGCCACGGGCGGCGTGTACGATCTGGCCTTCGTGGACCTCGAGATCGGAGATGAGAGCGGGCTCGACCTCATCCCGCTGCTCAAGGAGCAATGCCCCTGGATGAAGATCGTCCTCGTGACGGGCCGCGGGTCGATCGAGTCGGCCGTGGAGGCCATGAAGCGGGGGGCGGCCGACTACATCACCAAGCCGTTCTCCCCGTTGCAGGTTCGCGTGATCGCCGAACGGCAGGCGGCCATCCGACGATTGGAGCGCCGCGTCGAGGGCCTGGAGGCCCGCGCCGGCGTGTCCCCATCGCCCCATCTGGAGAGCGACAACCCCGTCATGAAGCGCGCGCTCGAGGTGGCGAAGCGGGCCGCCGAGACCGATGCGACGGTCCTGCTCACGGGCGAAAGCGGAACCGGGAAGGGCGTGTTCGCCAAGGCGATCCACGATTGGAGCGACCGAGCCGATGGACCCTTCTCGGTGATCAACTGTCCCTCGCTGACCGCCGAGCTGCTGCGCAGCGAGCTGTTCGGACACGTGAAGGGCGCCTTCACGGGCGCCGTGGCGAACAACCAGGGGAAGATCGCCGCGACGGACGGCGGGACGCTGTTCCTGGACGAGATCGGGGACCTCCCGGCCTCCATCCAACCGCAGCTCCTGCGCTTCATCCAGGACCGCGAGTACGAGCGGCTCGGGGAGACGCGGACCCGCACGGCCGACGTTCGCATCGTGGCGGCCACGAACCGCGATCTCGACGCCGAGGTGCGCGCCGGCTCGTTTCGCGAAGACCTATGGTACCGGCTCCGGGTGATCGAGATCGAGATACCGCCCCTGCGGGATCGGCGGGAGGACGTCATGGCGCTCGCGCAGATCTTCCTGGAGTTCTTCGCCAGCCGCTATTCGCGACCGGTCGTCGCGTTCTCGAGCGAGACGCTGGAGTTCCTCGGCACCTACGATTGGCCCGGAAACGCGCGCGAGCTGCGCAACGCCGTCGAGCGGGCCGTCATCATGTGCGATGCGGAAGAGGTCGGCCCGGCGCTGTTCCCCCAGTCGGGGGCCACGATGGTGGCGCCGGCGCCGCTGCCCCTCCAGGAGGGCCTGCTCACGCTCGAGCAGATGGAGGCGCAGTACATCCGACACGTGCTGGACAAGACCGAGTCGATCGAGGAGGCGGCCGAGGTGCTGGGCGTCGCGCCCTCCACGTTGTGGCGCCGCCGCAGGAAATACGGAATATGATGGGCTCCCGAGCGGGCCGGGCAGAGGCGGAGCGGCGCCGGCCGTGAACGCCGCGCGGGAGCGCGAGCCGGGCCGTCGCGAGGTCGCGCTACGGCAGATCGTCGAGACGGCGTACGACGCCTTCGTGGGGATCGACGACGAGGGCGTCATCATCGAGTGGAATCCCCAGGCCGAGCGGACTTTCGGTTGGGAACGCGATGAGGTGCTGGGTCGGCCGTTGTCCGATGTGCTGATCCCGGAGCAGCACCGGGATCAGCACCGCGACGGGCTCCGACGCTTCCTCGATACGGGCGAGCAGCGTGTGATGTATCAGCGCCTCCGCTTGCCGGCCCTGCACCGGTCGGGGGAGAAGATCCCGGTCGAGCTCACGATCTCACCCATAGAGCTCGAGGACGGGTACCAGTTCGGGGCCTTCTTGCGCGATATTCGGGAGGATCTCGCCGCAGAGGAGGAGCGCTACCGTCGCGAGCAGCTCTTGGCCGAGGCGCAGCGACTCGCCCGCGTCGGTAGCTGGGAGTGGGACATTGCGCGGGACCAGGTCATGTGGTCCCCGGAGCTGTATTCCATCTTCGGCCTCGACCCGACGACTGCGCTCACCTACGAGTCCTATCTGCTGCTCCTCCCCGAGGACGAGCGCGCCGCCGTGCAGGAGCACGTCGCGACGGCGCTCGAGCGGTGCGAGCCCTTCTCGTTCGAGCACAGCGTGATCCGCCCCGATGGCCAACGGGTGCACATCGCGGCGCGGGGCCGGGTGGTCCAGGACGAGGAGGGCCGGCCGATCCGAATGTTCGGCATCGCCCAGGATCTCTCCGAGCGACTGGCTCGCGAGCGCGAGCGGAGCCAGCTCGAGCGTCAACGCGTCCTCGCGGCGCACGCCGACGCGCTCGCCGAAGAGGCGCGGCGCAGCGAGGTCCGCTATCGGCAGCTGGCCGACTCCATCCCGCAGCACGTATGGACGACCGACGGCGAGGGTCAGCTCGAGTACATGAACTCTGTCGGTCTGGCGTTTTTCGGCGCCGACGTGGCGCGAATCGCCGCCGCGCGCGGCGAAGGCTTCGTGCATCCCGACGATCTCGCGCCCAACCTCGCGGCGTGGGAGCGAGCCCTGGCCGAGCGGGTCATCTACGAGGCGCGTCTTCGCCTCCGACGGCACGACGGTGAGTACCGCTGGCATCTCGTGCGGGCCCTCCCGCACACCGATGCCCGTGGCGCCGTGCTCAAGTGGTACGGGACGAGCACGGACATCCACCGTCAGATCGAAGCCGAGTCGGAGCGCGATCGCGCGCTGGCCGAGCTCGCCTCCGCCAACGCCGAATTGGCGGCCGAGCGCACGCGCCTCGAGGCCCAGAGCGCCGAGCTGGCGGCCGCCGCGCTGGCGCTCGAGCAATCGAACCGGGAGCTGGATCAGTTCGCCTACGTCGCCAGCCACGACCTGCGGGCGCCGCTGCGGGGGATCGCCAACCTTGCGCGCTTCCTCGAAGAGGATCTCGCGGATCGACTCGACGACCCGGCGCGGGAGCAAATGAGACTGCTGCAAGCGCGGGTCGCGCGCATGGATGCGCTCATCACCGGCATCCTCGCCTACTCGCGCGCCGGAAGGGTCGACCTCGAGGCCGAGCCGGTGGACGTGCGAATGCTGGTGGAGGACTTGGTGTCGGTGCTCGGGCCGCAGAACGGGACGCAAGTCGTCATCGACCCCGAGCTGCCGGCCATCGTGGCCCCACGGGTCCCGCTGGAGCAGGTATTCCAGAATCTGCTGTCCAATGCCTTCAAGTACGTGGATCACCAGGAGGGAAGGGTCGAGATCACGGCCCGCGAGCTCGAGGATCGCTGGGAATTCACGGTCGCGGACAACGGTCCCGGCATCGCGCCCGAGTTCCAGGAGCAGGTGTGGGAGATCTTTCGCACCCTCCATTCTCGGGACGAGGTCGAAGGGACCGGAATCGGACTTGCGGTGGTGAGGAAGATCGTCGAATCGGCGGGCGGGGCGGTCCGCCTCCAGTCCGCCGAGGGAGCCGGTGCCCGATTCAGCTTCGAATGGCCGAAAGAAACGGGGGGAAGCGAGACATGAGTGGGTCGCACGACACGCTGAACATCCTTCTGGTCGAGGACGACAAGGTCGACGTGATGAACGTCCGGCGGGCGTTCGAGAAGTCGCACATCACGAATCCGGTGTGGGTCGCGGAAAACGGGCTCAGGGCGCTGGAAATGCTGCGCGCCGGCGAGGTGCCCCTCGAACGGCTGCTCATCCTGCTCGACCTCAACATGCCCAAGATGACGGGGATCGAGTTCCTGCGTGAGCTGAGGGCCGATGAACACCTCAGGTGGTTGCCGGTGGTCGTGCTCACCACGTCCGACACCGACAACGACCGCGTGGAGGCCTACGGGCTCAACGTCGCCGGTTACATCCTGAAGCCGGTGACCTTCGAGAGCTTCGTGGATACCATGGTGACCCTGAACAAGTACTGGACGCTGGTCGAGATGCCTGGGGTGTAGCGGCGGGCCGGCCCTCAGAGTTGACGCCGGAGGAGGCTGGCGCCCACCTCCAGCACCCTCTGTAACGCACCGCGCCCGGCCCACGCCTCCGGCCTCGTCGGCTCCGCACGCTGGAGGTCGCGCTCGAAGCTCGCGTCGAGCGCGGCGGTGAGATCGACGTCCAGGACCATGAGGCTCAGCTCCTGGTCCTTGCGCAACGAGCGCTGATTCAAATTCGCCGAACCCAGCATGGAGAGCACGCCGTCGATCGTGATGATCTTGGCGTGCAGCATGGTCGGCAGATACGACCAGTGCTCGACCCCGCCTTCCAGCAGCGCCCCCAGACGGAACTCGCCCGCCAGCTGCGACACCCGGTGGTCCACGTGCGGGCCCGGAGTGAGGACCTGCACCCGCACCCCCCGGTCCACCGCTTCGGTGAGAAGCCGGACGAGCGTGGGGTCGGGCACGAAGTAGGCGGTGCAGATGCGGATCCGCTCACGCGCCATGGGCACCAGCGTGCGCACCGCGGTGGCGATGTCGCTCCACGAATGCGAGGATCCGGTGCGGATGACCTGTATGAGCGAGCCCGCGTTCCCCCGGGGATTGGGATCGCAGGGCAACCGGCTCCAGGGCCGCCGGACGGGGACGAAGTCCGGGCACTCCTGCAGCCAGTCGGCCACGAAGCCGGACCAGAGACCCGCCACCGCGGGGCCGCGGATGCGGAAATGCGTGTCCCGCCACTCGTCCGGGTTACGGGCGTCACCCTCCCACTGCCGCGCGATGCCGACGCCGCCGGTGAAGCCCACCTCGCCGTCGCACACGAGGATCTTGCGATGGGCCCGCTGGTCGATGCGCGGCAGGTTGCGCAGGGTGAACGGTCGGTACCGCCGCACGTCCACCCCTCCCTCGCGCATGATCCGCTCGCACTCGAACGGCATCTGCAGCCCGCCGAAGGCGTCGATGAGCACTCGGACCCGGACCCCGCGCCCGCCCGCGTCCGCGAGCGCCTCGGCGAACGCGCGGGACACGGCACCATCCCAGTAGACGTAGGTCTCCATGTCGATGTAGTCGCGGGCCTCGGCGATCGCCTCCAGCATCGCCGGGAAGATCCGCTCGCCGTTCTCGAGCGGCTCGATTCGGTTGCCGGGGGTGAAGGGCGTGCCGAGCACCGCCTCCAGCGCCTCCCGATAGCGCTGTATCTCGGGGGCCCGCGCCCCGGGCACGGTCGGCGTACGGGGGCGCTGCGCCGACGAGCCGGCCGTGCGCCCGGCCGTCGGTGCAGTGTCGGGGGATCCGGGTGGGGTGGGGCTCGAGGTCGTGGAGCTTCGCCCCGCCCGCACCGCCGAGACTCGTCCCACTCGTCCTCCGGCGAAACGGGTTCATGAGCAGGGAGCCGCGGGTCTCCGCGGGCTCCCTACGACGTGTGTCACCTCGACGCCCGGCAGGCGCAGGGCGCGTACCGTGACGGATCGGCGGGCGCGGACGCGGATGTGCCGATCCCATCCGGCCATCCGCCACACGGTCGATTCGCAGGCCGCGCCTCGGCGCGGCGACCTTCGTTCACATCGGCTCGTCGTGAAAGACCGGAGGCGCCCCGGCGCGGGACTGTCTTCGGAGCCGGGTTTGGAGGACCTTGGGGCGAATGATGAGGGCCAGCGAGCGCGCGCGGGGCACGGAACGCTCTAGCGTCCGCGCGCGAAGAACTCGCGAGCCACCCCCAGGTCCTGGACGATGCGGACGCCGAGCGCCGCGAGCGGCGCGGCCTGACCGGCGGCCCGTCCGCCGATCAAGAGCTCGACGCCCTTGGGCAGCGACTTCGCGAGCGCTCGCAGCTCATCGAGCAGAACGACATCCTCCTCCGGATAGACCAGGCTGAGCGCCACCACGTCGGGGGCCAGCTCCTCGATGGCGTCGCGGATCTCGTCGATCGGGAGATCCGCTCCCAAGTAGCTCACGTTCCACCCCTGACTGGCCGCCACCGTCGAAGCGAGCAGCAGGCCCAGCTCGTGGCGGTGGCCGCTCGGCGTGGCCGCGATCAAGTGGGGACCGCCGGAGGCACTCCCGCTCAAGCGATCGAGGATCCGGCTGAGGGTACCGCGGATCGCGGCGGTGGCCAGGTGCTCGTGCCGCACCTGGATCTTCTGCTGGAACCAGAGATCGCCGACGCGCTCGATCAACGGAGCCAGGAGTCGCTCGACCACTTCCGAGGGGTCGAACTCGTCCACCGCGCGCTCCAGCACGTCCCGCAGCCAATCGGGGTCGAAAGCCTCGACCGCGGCCCGTCCTTCCGGGAGGAGGGCGTCGAGGAGCCGGGGCGCCTCCCGCGGCTCCCGGTCCGCTCCCGCCGGCTGCGCCGGCGCATCCTGCGGGTGCCCCGCCGATTCTTCTGGTTCCGTGGGCTGCTTGGGCAGCGAGAAGGAGAACGTGGCGCCGCTCCCGAGTTCGGATTCGATCCACACCTCGCCCCCCCAACCGTCTACGATCTTCTTGATGAGGGCGAGCCCCAGCCCGGTCCCTTCCACCTCGTCGCGTGCCTCGAGACGCGTGAACAGGCCCCAGATCCGATCGTGGAATTGCGGTTCGATCCCCTCCCCATCGTCGGCGACGCTGAAGTGCCACTCTTCGGGCCGCTCCACATGCTGGATCACCACGCGCGAGCGCGCGTGCCGAACTGCGTTGCTGAGGAGGTTCATGAACACCTGGTGCAGCTCGGTGCGGTTGCACAGGACGCTCGGCAGCTCGCTCCGCACCTCGACCGTCACCGCGCCGGGGACCTCGACCAGCTCGAGGATCTCTTCCACCACCTCGGCCGACTCGACCGCGCCGACGCGGTCGCTGCGACGGCCGACCCGGGCGTAGCGGAGGAGAGACGAGATCAACGCATCGAGCCGTTCGACCCGATTTCCGATGAGGCGTACGTACTCGCGCCCCTTCTCGCTCAGGTCCTCTCCCACGTCCTCGGCGAGCCACGTCGTGAGGTTGGATACGGCTCGGATGGGGGCCCTGAGATCGTGGGACGCCACGTAGGCGAACTGCTCCAGCTCGCGGTTGCTGCGCTGAAGCTCGGCGGTCACCGCCTCCAGCTCGAACAGCCGGCGCTCGGTCTCACGACGCCGGACGGTAGCGGAGGTGCGCTCCGCCACGGCCTCCAGCTCGCGCAGCCGAGCCTGTTGATACTCGATCAAGAGGCCGAACAGCGGGATGCCGTACGAGAGGACCTTGAGCGCGTGGGCCGAATTGAAGAAGTGGTCGAACAGAGCCGTGGATCCGAACGCCATGTAGGCCTGGGTCGCGATCGCCGGCACCATGCTGAGCCACACGGCCTGCACGAACGGCGTGGGCTCCGTGCGCAGGAGGGGTGGGAGCGCGAGCCCCGCGACCACCACGTAGAGCGCCAGCGGAATCACGTCGGCCGGGCGGGTCAAGAAGGAGTCCTGCGGCATGGATTCGGGCAGCGACCCGGCCCGGGTGACCCAGACCGCGGCGATGAAGGCCAACACGCCTAGCGCCGCTGCCCAATAGGCGATGACGCTCTTCGGCGGCACCCGCCAGAAGCGCCCCCGCGACGCGACGAGGAGCACCGCCCCGAGGGCCAGGATCGAGGCGTTGAACAGCCGGGCGATGGCCCATGAGAACGCCAAGAAGTCTTCGTCGTCGGCCCGGGCCGAGATCAGGTAATCGCTGGCCAGGATATGGAAGCCGTCCAGCATGCCGCCATACAGGAGGGCCAGCGCGAGCACCGGCGCGACGATCCCCCCGGCTACCCGGTAGTAGAGGAACGCCAGGCCGCCCGTCGTCAGCGCCACGGTCACCGCGCCGCCCTCCAGGAACGTGTGCAGGAAGGCCCCGCGCAGCGCTCCGTACAGCTCCCGGTCGCTGGCCCCGCCCGACGAGGGCAGGGGGGATACGGAGACCCCCAGGTCCACGCCCATTACGTGCAGAGCGGCCGGCAGGAGGCACACGAGTGCCAACGCCCACACGAGCGCGGACGACAGCCGCAGGGGTGTGGTGACTCGCTCGGTCATCTGAACGGGGGTGAGGGTAGGGGCGGAGCGGCCGCCGGC
>JBFIOX010000028.1:0-13770 GCA_041610455.1 Gemmatimonadota bacterium | reverse complement strand
CGCCTGGCTGCGGCTCGCACAGATGGACATCGCGCTCGATGAGCCGGAGCGGGCGCTCGCCGGCCTCCAACGGCTCCGCGCCGACTATCCGGGGAGTCCCGTCGACGCCGAGTCGTGGTTCTGGACGGCGCGGGCGCAGGAGCAGCGCGGCGATCTCGATGCCGCATGCGACGCGTTCACGCGCGCCGTCGTGGACGGGCGGGCGAGAGGCGAGTCGCAGGTGGTCGAGCGCGCGGCCGTCGCCTCGATGGAGTGCGCTCCGGGCGGGCTGCGATTCTCGCTCCAGGTGGGGGCGTTCTCGGGGCGCGCGGCGGCCCGCGACCTGGCCGCCACGTTGGGTGAAGCGGGTTTCGAGGCCCGTGTGGTGCCGGACGGCGGTCTGCACAAGGTGCGCGTCGGTTGGTTCTCCACCCCCGACACCGCGCGCAGCCTGGAGCGCCGACTTCGCGGCCGCGGCTACACCGTTGCCGTGGTAGCGGGAGAGTCGTGAGCCGGGGATCGTCGGCCGACGCGGGCCGAACACGGCATACCCCCCTCATCCGCCAATACCTGGACATCAAGGCCCGCCATCCGGACTCGCTCCTCTTCTTCCGCGTCGGCGACTTCTACGAGATGTTCTTCGAGGATGCGGAGGAGGGGAGCGGACTGCTCGGGCTAACGCTCACGTCGCGCAACAACGGCGGTGACGGGGACGTGCCGCTCGCCGGGGTGCCCGTCAAGGCCGCCACCGAATACGTGGCCCGGCTGCTGAAGGCCGGGCGCCGCGTGGCCATCTGCGAGCAGCTCGAGGACGCCGCCGATGCCGATGGCATCGTGCGTCGGGATGTCGTCGAGATCATCACGCCGGGTACGGTGCTCCAAGACGCGCTCCTCACCGAGAAGCGCAACAACTACGTCGTCGCGGTGACGGAAGACGAACGGCCGGGCCTCGCCGTCGTCGACCTGTCGACGGGCGAGTTCGAGCTGCGCGCGGTGGCCGATCGGCGGGCCCTGCGCGACGAGCTGAGCCGACTCGAGCCGGCGGAGGTGCTGGTCGCGGAGGGGAGCCCCACCCCGGAGGGAGCCTGGCTTCGGACCGAGCGCCCTGCCTGGCGTTTCGAGGCCACGCTCGGCGAGGAGCGGCTGTGCGATCGCTTCGGCGTCCGTTCCACGGCGGGCTTCGGCCTCGACGCATCCGACCGGCCCCTCCTCGCCGCGGGGGGCGCGCTGCTCTCGTATCTGGAAGAGCTTCGGCCGACCGGACTCGATCACCTGCGTCCCCCGACGGTCGATCGCGGCGTCCACGCCATGTACCTGGACGCGATGACGCGCCGCAACCTCGAGCTGGTCGAGCCCCTTCGGCCGGGCGAGGGCGTCACCCTCCTCTCGCTGCTCGATCGGACGAGTACCCCCATGGGCGGGCGCTTGCTGCGCCGGCGCGTGCTCGCGCCGCTCGTCGATCGCGACGCGATCGAGCGGCGCCTCGACGCCGTGCAGGAGCTGTGCGAACGGTCGGACGAGCGCGCCGAGCTGCGGCGCCACCTGGGCGCCATCCGCGATCTGGAGCGCGTGGCCGCGCGCATCTCCACGGGCGGCGTCTCGCCGCGCGAGCTGCTCGGGCTGGGGCGTTCCCTGGCGGCGTTGCCCGAGGTCGGCCGCATCGCCTCCGGCCTGCGCGCCCCCGCCCTCGCCGACCTGACGGTGCGCTTCGACCTCCTGGTGGACGTGCGAGAGCGCCTCGAGGCGACCCTCGACCCCGATGCCCCGCACGCGCTCAAAGAGGGTGGCGTGATCCGCCGGGGGCACTCGCCCGAGCTCGACGGCCTGCGGGATCTGCGGGCCAACGCGGTGGACCGGATCGCCGGCATGCAGGTGCGCGAGCGCGAGCGCACGGGGATCGACACGCTCAAGATCGGCTTCAACAAGGTGTTCGGGTACTATTTGGAGGTGACGAAGGCGAAGCTCGATCGGGTGCCGTCGGATTGGGTGCGGAAGCAGACGCTGACCAACGCCGAGCGCTACCTCACGCCCGAGCTCAAGGAATGGGAGGCCAAGGTGCTGGGCGCGGAGGACGAGATCGCGCGCCTCGAGACCCGCCTCTTCCAGGCGCTCCGCGACGGCGTGGCGGCGGAAGTCGGCCGCCTCCAGGAGAGCGCCGCCGTCCTGGCGCGACTCGACGTGCTGGCCGCGCTCGCCGAGGTCGCCGCCCGCGAGGGGTACGTCCGGCCCGAGCTGACCGACGAAGTCGGGCTCGACGTGTGCGAGGGACGCCACCCGGTGGTCGAGGCGACCGTCGCGCGCGAGACGTTCGTCCCGAACGACATCCGACTCGACGATGGGCTTCGGCTCATGATCGTCACGGGTCCCAACATGGCGGGCAAGTCGACCGTGCTTCGCCAGGTCGGCCTGATCTCGCTCATGGCCCAGATGGGCTCGTTCGTGCCAGCCCGCCGCGCGCGCATCGGGCTCTGCGACCGCGTCTTCACGCGGGTGGGGGCGAGCGACAACCTGGCCGCGGGGATGAGCACGTTCATGGTCGAGATGACCGAGACGGCCACGATCCTCAACGGCGCCACCGAGCGTTCCCTCGTCCTCCTCGACGAGATCGGGCGGGGCACGTCGACGTACGACGGGCTGTCGATCGCCTGGGCGGTGAGCGAGCGGCTGCACGCACTCGGCGCGCGCACCGTCTTCGCGACCCACTACCACGAGCTGGTCGGTCTCGCCGAATCGCTGGAGCGGGCCGCGGCGTTCAACGTGGCGGTCAAGGAAGTCGGTCGCGACATCGTCTTTCTGCACCGACTCGAGCCCGGCGGCTCCGATCGTTCGTACGGGGTCCACGTGGCTCGGCTGGCAGGGCTCCCCCCCGAAGTGGTGGGGCGGGCGGGTCGCATTCTGCACGCGCTGGAGAGCGGGCCGTGGGGAGCCGGCGGTCGCGGCGCGGCCCTCGCCGAGCGCGCCCGGGACCAGCTTTCCCTGTTCGGCGGGCCGTCGACTCAAGCGCCGCGCGGCGGCGACGAGGCGGACCCGGGGCTCACGGCGCGCGCGCGGGCGCTCATGGCCCGACTGGAGTCTCTCGACCTCGACCGGCTCACGCCCCTGGAGGCGCTGAGCATCCTGGCGGAATGGAAGGCCTTCGGCGATGAGTGAGCCGAGGCGACGGCGGCGGGCGTCCGGCGGGGCGCTGGTCGCCATGGGAGCGGCCGCGGCATTGCTGTCGACCACGGCCTCCTGCGCCGACACCGTGCGACCGGTGCTGGGTGGGCTCAAGATCGGGCCGGCGATCGAGGGGCCGTTCGTCATGCCCGCCCTGCTCAACGACCGACTGCCTTTCGAGTACCCCGAGGATGCATGGATTCGCGGGGTCGGGGGCGAGACCCTCCTGCGCATCCACATCGCGAGCACGGGCTACGTCGATTCCGTGGCGGTGGCGCGCTCGTCGGGCGACCGGGCGCTCGATTCGGCATCTATCGCCGGGGCCCGGCTGTTGCGCTACCGGCCGGCGCGCCGGGGCGACATGCCGGTCGCGGTCTGGGGCTTCCTCCCGATACGATATCCCCTGCCCGAGACCGCGGCGACGAGCGACACGGGGCCGAGATGAAGCAAGATCCAGCGCTGGGACGGTACGCTGATGTGCTGGCCACGGTGGGCCGCACCCCGCTGATCCGCCTCAACCGCGTGGTGGCCCCCGGATCGCGAACCCCCGTGTGGATCAAGGTCGAGTCGTTCAACCCCGGCGGCTCGGTGAAGGACCGCATCGGGGTCGCGATCATCGAGGCCGCCGAGCGCGAGGGCCGGCTCCGGCCGGGGGGGACGGTCGTGGAGGGGACGGCGGGCAACACGGGCGTCGGGCTGGCCATCGCCGCCGCCGTCAAGGGCTATCGCTGCGTCTTCGCCATCCCCGACAAGATGAGCGCCGAGAAGATCCGCATGGTCAAGGCCTACGGCGCCGAGGTCATCGTGACCCCGACGGCCGTCTCGCCCGACCACCCCGAGTACTACGGGAACGTCGCCAAGCGGGTGGTGGAAGAGACCCCCGGGGCCATCCTGGCCGACCAATTCTTCAATCCCGAGAACCCGGCCGCCCATTACGCCACGACCGGGCCCGAGATCTGGGAGCAGACCGAGGGACGCGTGACGCATTTCGTGGCGGCCCCGGCCACGGGGGGCACGATCACGGGCGTGGCGCGGTACCTGCGCGAGCGGAATCCGGATGTGCGGGTGATCGCGGGCGACCCGGCGGGATCGATATTCGCGCACTACTTCGAGACGCGCGAGGTGCGCAAGGGCGCCCCCTACAAGGTCGAGGGCGTGGGCAACGACAAGATTCCGAGCACGCTCGACTTCGACGTGGTGGACGAGTTCCGCGTCGTCACCGATCGGCAGGCGTTTCACATGGCCCGGCGGCTGACGCGCGAAGAGGGGCTGTTCGCCGGGGGGGCCACGGGGTTGATCGCGCACGTCGCGGTGGAGGTCGCCGCTGAGCTGGACGACGCCGATGCCTGCGTGGTGTGCCTCCTCACCGACACGGGCGAGCGGTACCTGACCAAGCTCTACAGCGACGAGTGGATGCGGGAGAACCAGATGCTCCCGGCCGAGCCCGCCACGGCGGCCGCCCTCCTCGAGCGCAAGCGGGCGAGCGGAGCGCCGGCGTTGGTGGCCGTGTCACCCCACGACACCATCGCGCGCGGACTGGAGCTGCTCGATCGCTACAACGTCTCCCAGCTCCCGGTGATCGAGAACGGGAACGCCGTGGGCTCGGTCACCGAGTCGAAGCTCATGGCGGCGGTGATCCGGCGGCCCGAGCAGGCCGATGAGCCGATCAGCACCCTGGCTGGATCCCCGTTCCCCATCGTCGCCCCGGACGCGGAGCCGGCTCGCCTCACGCACGAGCTGGGTCGCGAAGTCCCGGCGGTGCTCGTGGCCGACCACTCCGGGATCCTCGGAGTGCTGACGCGGTACGACCTCCTGCAGTACCTGATGGATCGATGAGCGTCGGTCCGGGCTCGAGCCGAGGGGGCGCGGGACGTGTCGTCTGAACGTCGTATTCGGGTGGGTGTGCTGTTCGGCGGCGAGTCCGCCGAGCACGAGGTGTCGCTCCAGTCGGCCAAGAACGTCATCGCGGCCATCGACCGTGAGCGCTACGAGGTCGTGCTCATCGGCATCGACCGATCGGGTCGCTGGCACCTGGCCGACGAGGCCCGCTTCCTCATCGACGACGCCGACCCGCGGAAGATCCATCTTCCGCGGTGCGACACCGATCTGGCGCTGGCGCCGGGGCAGCAGGCCGACCTCGTCGCGCTCGGCGACCGCGAGCGACTCCGCCCGCTCGACGTCGTGTTCCCGGTCCTGCACGGCCCTCTGGGCGAGGACGGCACCGTGCAGGGATTGCTGCGGCTGGCGCACATTCCGTTCGTGGGTCCCGGGGTGCTCGGCTCGGCCATCGGGATGGACAAGGACGTGACCAAGCGGCTGCTGCGAGACGCCGGGATACCGGTGGCGCCGTTCCTCACGGTGCGGCGGCGCGATCGGGCCCCGGCCTGGGACGCGGCCGTGCGGGAGCTGGGCGTGCCCATCTTCATCAAGCCGGCCAACATGGGCTCCTCGGTCGGCGTGTCGAAGGTGTCGACGGCGGTGGACTACGAGCGCGCGCTGGACGAAGCCTTCGATTTCGATTCGAAGGTCCTCCTCGAGCGCGCGATCCGGGGCCGCGAGATCGAGTGTGCGGTGCTCGGGAACGACGACCCCCGGGCCTCCGTGCCGGGCGAGATCGTTCCGCGCCACGAGTTCTACTCGTACGAGGCGAAGTACCTCGACGAGGCGGGGGCCGATCTGCGCGTGCCGGCGGACCTCGATCCCGAGATGGTCGGGCTCGTCCAGGACCTCTCGATCCGCGTGTTTCGCACGCTGTGCTGCGAGGGGATGGCCCGCGTCGATCTCTTCCTGGCCGAGGACGACGAGGCGGACGGGCCGTGGCGAGGGCTCGTCGTAAACGAAATCAACACCATCCCCGGGTTCACCCGGATCAGCATGTACCCGAAGCTGTGGGCGGCGAGCGGGATGCCCTATCCCGCCCTCATCGACCGCCTGCTCGGCCTCGCGCTCGAGCGGGCCGAGCGCGAGCGCGCGCTCAAGTCGGCCATCGACCTGATGCCCGCCGAGAGCGGAGCGAGCGCCGCCACGGAGCGGTCGCCATGAACCGCTACGCCCAGCAGTCGGGCGGCTTCCGGTTCGGCCACGGGTTTCCGATGAGCCCGTGGGTCAAGCGGCTGCTCATCGCCAACTTCGCGGTCTTCCTCGCCTTGCGGGTGGGGTTGCTCCCGCGCGCCACGGTCGACTGGCTGGCGTTCGGGTTCCCCGACTTCCTGCGGCGTCCCTGGTCGCCCCTGAGCTACATGTTCGTGCACTGGGAGTTCGGGCACCTGTTCACGAACATGCTCGTGCTCTTCTTCTTCGGTCCTCCGCTCGAGAGCCACTGGGGAGGGCGGTTCTTCCTCAAGTACTACCTGGTTGCCGGGCTGGGGGGCGCCCTGTTCTCGGTCCTCCTGTATCCGCTCATCGGCCCGTCGGCCATGATCGGTGCCTCGGGCGCCATCTTCGGGCTGCTGCTCGCCTTCGCCCTCAACTGGCCCGACGCCAAGATCTACCTCTATTTCCTCTTCCCGGTCCCGGCCAAGTGGTTCGTGGGCGTGCTCGGTCTGTTCACCCTGTTCGCCACGCTGGGCAGCGGGGGCGGTGGCGTGGCCCACTGGGCGCACCTGGGCGGTCTGGCCACCGGCTTCATCTTCCTGCGCTTCGGCGAGCGCATCGGCCGATCGCTCGAGCGAGCCTTCTTCAAGGAGAAGCCCTCGCGGGTACGGGTAGAGCGCGCCGCCCCGGAGCCGCGCTCGCCCCGTGCCCGTCGGGAGCGCAAGGGCAGCGACCCCGACCGGCTCGATGAAGTGGACCGCATCCTCGACAAGATCCGCGAGAGCGGGATGGACTCTCTCACGCCCGAGGAGCGGGCGTTCCTGGACGAGATGAGCCGGCAGTACAAGCAGACGCACACCCACTGAGTCGAGCCGGCGCGCGGGGCGGCCGACCGTCGCGCCGGGGGGCGATCCCGACGTCGCGCCGGGGGGCGATCCCGACGTCGCGTCGCGGGCCGATCCCGATCGCCCGCCGAGGGCGGCCCACGGCTGGAGTTTTCCCCCCCCCGCGTCTAGTATGACTCCCCCGCGCGAGCCCCGCCCGGCTGTTCGCGCTCCATACAGAGACTGGAAGCCCATGACCGCCGCTCAGGGAGGTATGGATGGCGTCCGCCGCCCCCGTATTTGAAACCACGGACATCCGCAACGTGGTCGTGTTCGGCCACGGCGGCTGTGGAAAGACCACCTTGGTAGATGCGATGTGCTTCGTCGCCGGGAGCACCAATCGCAAGGGTGACGTGCAGAAGGGAAACGCGCTCACCGACTTCACCCCCGAAGAGACCCAGCATCAGATCTCGATCAACCTCGGCGTGGCCCACGCGCGCTGGAAGGGGACCAAGATCAACCTCATCGATACGCCGGGATACCTCGATTTCTTCGGTGAGGTGAAGGCTGGCATGCGCGTGGCGGACGGGGGGATCTGCGTGGTCGACGCCGTCTCGGGAGTCGAAGTGGGGACCGAGCGAACGTGGGCGGCCAGCGAGGAAGCCGGTATCCCTCGCATGATCTTCGTGTCGATGATGGACCGGGACAACGCGAGCTTCCGCAAGACGTTCGCCCAGATCCAGGAGAACCTGTCGGCAGCCGCGATCCCCGTCGAAGTACCTATCGGATCGGGCTCGGAGTTCCGCGGCATCGTCAACCTGTTCTCGCGGAAGGCCCACATCTACAAGGGAGAGGACAAGGGCGAATACGACGAGGCCGAGATCCCCGAAGAGCTGCGCGCGGGCGTCGAGGAGTTTCGCGAGACGCTCATCGAAGCGATCGCGGCTGCGGACGACGAGCTGCTCGAAGCCTATCTGGAGGGAGAGGAGCTCGACCGCGCGAAGGTGCTCAAGGTGCTGGGGCAAGCCATGCGCCGCGGTGAAGTGTTCCCCGTGTTTTGCGGTTCGGGGGCCAGGAGTCGCGGCGTGCGCGCCGTGCTGAACAAGATCGTGGAGTTGTTGCCCTCTCCGGCCGAGGCCCCACCCCAGATCGCTCGCAACGCGAGCGGCGAGGTGGAGGTGGCGGCGCGCGACGGCTCACCGGTGGCGGCCCTCGTGTTCAAGACCACGTCGGAGCCGCACGTCGGCGACCTCAGCTACTTCCGCGTGTTCGGCGGCAAGCTCACCAACGGCCTCACGTTGCTCAACCCGAACCGCTCGGCGCAGGAGCGGATCGCCCACCTGGCCATCCCGCACGGCGCCCAGCGTCTCGAGGTGGAGTCGCTCAGCCCGGGAGACATCGGCGTGGTGGCCAAGCTCCGCGACACCCATACCGGCGACACGCTCTGCGGCGACAGCAAGGAGCTCACCTTGCCGGGGATCGAGTGGCCGCGCACCGACATCTCGCTCGCCGTGAGGGCTCAGACCCGGGGCGACGAGGACAAGATCGGCAACGGGTTGCACAAGCTGCACGAGGAGGACCCGACCTTCACCTCCGCGTTCGACCCCGAGCGGGGACAAACGATCATTCGCGGGCTCGGCGAGTTGCATCTCACCGTGAGCCTGGAGCGGCTCACCCGGAAGTACGGAGTCAACGTCGACACCGAGGCCCCCCGCATCCCCTATCGGGAGACGATCACCAAGCAGGCCGAGGGGCAGGGGCGCTACAAGAAGCAGTCCGGCGGGCGGGGTCAGTTCGGCGACTGCTGGGTGCGGCTCAAGCCGCTGCCGCGCAACGGCGGCTACGAGTTCGTGGACTCGATCAAGGGGGGCGTCATCCCGTCCAAGTTCGTCAGCGCCGTGGACAAGGGGATTCAGGACGCGGCGAAGAAGGGGATTCTCGCGAGCTACCCGATGGTGGATTTCCAGGCGGAGGTGTACGACGGCTCGCACCACTCCGTGGACAGCTCCGACATCGCGTTCCAGGTCGCCGGCTCCCTCGCCTTCCAGAAGGTGGCCGTGGCCGCGCGCCCCGTGATCCTCGAGCCGATCATGGAGGTCGAAGTCGAGACTCCCGAGGAGTTCATGGGAGAGGTGATGGGCGATCTCAACCAGCGGCGCGGACGGGTGCTCGGCATGGAGTCCCGCGGTCGGCGACAGGTGGTGAAGGCCATGGTGCCGCAGGCGGAGCTGTACAAGTACTCGGCCGCGCTGCGATCCCTCACGCACGGCAAGGCCGTGCACACCCGCAAGTTCTCCGGGTACGAGGAAGCCCCCGCGCACGTGGCCGAGAAGGTGATCGCGGACGCGAAGCGCGAAGACGACTGAAGTCGCGAAGGGCGACGTCGAGGCGGAACGTTGGCAGGGCACAGCAAATGGGCGCAGATCAAGCGCCAGAAGGCGGCGAACGACAAGGCCAGGGGCCGTCTGTTCGCAAAATTGGCGAGAGAGCTCGCGGTCGCGGCGCGCGAGGGCGGTGGCGACCCGGCCTTCAACCCGCGTCTGCGCACGGCGGTGGACAACGCCAAAGCGCAGAACATGCCCAACGACAACATCGATCGGGCCATCCGGCGCGGCACGGGAGACCTTCCGGGGGCCAGCTTCGAGGAAGTCACGTACGAGGGCTACGCGCCGGGCGGGGTGGCGCTGTTCCTGGCCTGTCTGACCGACAACCCCAAGCGGACCATCGCGGAGATCCGGCATCTGCTCGACAAGCACGGAGGGAACCTGGGCCAGACCGGCTCGGTGGCCTGGATGTTCGAGCGAAAGGGCCAGATCTACATCGACGCGTCGGAGTGCGACGAGGTGAAGGCGCTCGAGGCCGCCCTGCAGGCGGGGGCGGAGAACTTCGAGACGGATGGTGGCACGCACGTGGTCACCACGGCGCCGGGCGACTTCCACGAGGTGCTGGACGCGGTGCGCGAGGCGGGCCTACCGGTCGCCGAAGCCGAGCTGGCCATGGTCCCCGCCACGACCATCAAGGTGGAAGGCGGCGACGCCGAGAAGGTGGTGCGCATCCTGAGCGCGCTCGATGAGCACGATGATGTGCTGAACGTATATTCAAACGTCGATCTCGAGGAGGCGGACTGGGCGGCACTGGAGACATCCTGAACGGGCGCGGAGGGGACACGACGCGGGTCCTGGGCATCGATCCCGGGACGCGGGCGACCGGGTACGGCCTGATCGAGCGCGGGCGCCCGAGCCATCGCCTGATCGAGTGCGGCGTCATCCGCACGCGGTCCACCGATCTCAAGGACCGGCTCGTGGAGATCCACCGTGGCGTCTCCGAGCTCATCGACCGCACCGAGCCTACCTGCGTCGCCCTGGAGGGCGTATTCACCGGCCGCAACGCCCGCACCGCCATGGTGCTGGGCCACGCCCGCGGAGTCCTCGTGCTGGCCGCGGCGCTGCGCGCCCTGCCGGTCCACGAGTACCCCCCGCGCGAAGTCAAGAAGCGAGTGGTGGGAACGGGTGCCGCGACGAAGGCCCAGGTGGGATACATGGTGCGGCAGCACCTCCGCTTGGCCGAGGCGCCGCGGCCCGCCGATGCGGCCGATGGGTGTGCCATCGCGCTCTGCCACTTGCTGGCGCGCATGCCCGGCCCGGCGCGGATGGGGTCGCCGTGATCCGCCGCATCCGGGGCACCGTGGTGGGCCGCGGCATCGATGCGGTCGAGATCATGGTCGCCGACGGGCTGGCCTACGAGGTCCACATCCCGCTCGGTCTCGTCGATCGCTTGCCCCCCGACTCCGGAGAAGTAGAGCTTCACACCGTGCTCGTGGTGCGGGACGATGCCATGGAGCTGTACGGATTCGAGTCGGCGCGGGACCGGGAGCTGTTCCGCCGACTGCGCACCGCGAGCGGCGTGGGGCCGCGACTCGCTCTCGCCATCCTCGGGGCGCTGCCGGCCGATCGAGTGGTGAGCGCCATTCGGGGCAAGGACCACGCGACGCTGCAGACCGTGAGCGGGGTGGGGCGAAAGACGGCCGAGCGTATCGCCGTCGAGCTGGCGGACAAGCTCGATGACCTGGGGAGCGGCGTGGCGCCCATCAGGACGGGTGGCCCGACGACCGCCGCGATCCAGGCCCTGCGCGGGCTGGGATACGGGCCGCAGGAGAGCGAGTCCGCGGTGCGCCGCGCGGTGGAGTCGCTGGAGGGGCGCGAGGTGGCGCCGCAAGAGCTGGTGAAGCACGCGCTCCAATTCGTATGAGCGCGCCGGGAGGGGAGCGCGAGGTGAGCGAGCCGCTGGACCGCACCGAGATCACCACGCCGGACCGGATCGAAGAGGACGTCACCGACACCTCGCTCCGGCCCGTGCGGCTCGACGAGTTCATCGGGCAGGAGAAGGTCAAAGAGAGCCTGGCCATATACATCGAGGCCGCCCTCGGTCGCGGCGAGGCGCTCGACCACACGCTGTTCTACGGCCCGCCGGGGCTGGGCAAGACCACGCTCGCCATGCTGCTCGCCCACGAGCTCGGCGTGCAGGTCAAGCTTACCTCGGGACCGGTGCTGGAGAAGCCCGGCGACCTGGCGGGGCTCCTCACGAACCTCGCACCGCGCGACATCCTCTTCATCGACGAGATCCACCGGCTGCGTCCGGTCATCGAGGAGTTCCTTTACCCGGCGATGGAGGACTACCGGATCGAGATCCGGCTGGGCGACGGCCCGCGCGTCGAGACCTTCTCGATGAAGCTCGAGCGCTTCACGCTGGTCGGCGCGACCACCCGGTTCGGGCTCCTCACGCCTCCCATGCGCGCCCGCTTCGGCGTGATCGAGCGGCTCGGCTTCTACCCGACCGACGACCTCACCCGGATCGTGGAGCGGTCGGCTCGCCTGTTGGGCATCCCGGTGACGGCGAACGGCGCGGCCGAGATCGCTCGTCGGGCGCGCGGGACGCCGCGCATCGCCAACCGGCTGCTGCGCCGGGTGCGGGATTTCGCGGAGGTGCGCGGGGCGGGCACCATCGACGGGGAGACCGCCGAGCGCGGGTTGGCCCTGCTCAACGTCGACGAGTACGGGCTCGACGAGATGGATGGGCGCGTGCTCCGCGCGATCATCGAAAACTTCGACGGCGGCCCCGTGGGGCTGAACTCGCTGGCCGTGGCCGTGGGCGAGGACGCCGGCACGCTGGAGGAGGTGTACGAGCCCTACCTCATCCAGAACGGGTATCTGCAGCGGACGCCTCGCGGTCGAACCGCCACCCGCAAAGCGTACGAGCGCTTCGGCTACGCACTGCCCAGCGCCGCCCAGGCGCAGGGGGCGCTGTTCGGTGATGGCGGGTGATCCGGCGGAGCGGACCGCCGCCTACGACTACGACCTCCCCCCCGACCGCATCGCCTCCCGCCCCGCCGCCACCCGGGAGGCGAGCCGGCTCCTGGTCCTCGACCGCCGCACCGGCCGCTACGACGACCGCCGCTTCTCCGAGGTGAGCGCCCTGTTCGCGCGGGGCGACGCGCTCGTGCTCAACGACAGCCGCGTCTTCCCGGCGCGCCTGCTGGGCCGCAAGCCGACGGGCGCGCCCGCCGAGATCCTCCTGGTCCGCCCCGCCGCGCCGTCCGAGGCCCGCCCGCGAGGCGTGCCACGGGACGACGGGGGGGGCACGGGTTCGCCGCCCGAAGGCGGCGACCCGGTGGGCGATTTCGAGCGCGCGGCACCCCGCGAGTGGCACGCCCTGGTCCGGCCCGGGGGCAAGCTCAAGCCGGGACGCACGGTCGAGATCGCCGACGGGTTCCGGGTCGAGATCCTCGACTCGGAGCCCGACGGGACGAGGCGGGTGCGGCTGTGCGGGGATGCCGGCCCGTGGGAGCTCATCGAGCGGCACGGGCACGTACCCCTCCCGCCCTACATCGCGCGTCCCGACGATGCGGGCGACCGCGAGCGCTACCAGACCGTGTACGCGCGCGCCGTCGGCAGCGTCGCGGCGCCGACCGCCGGGCTCCACTTCACGCCGGCCCTCCTGGATCGCATCGCCGCGGCGGGGGTGCACCTGGTGCGGGTCACCCTCCACGTGGGGTTCGGCACGTTCCGCCCGGTCTCGGCGGAGCGGATCGACGACCACGAGGTGGCGCCCGAGGCGTACCGCTTCGATGAAGAGTCGGCGCGCACCCTCAACCGCGTCAGAGAGGCGGGGGGCCGCGTGTGGGCCGTCGGTACCACGACGTGCCGGGTGCTGGAGACCGTCGCGGCCTCGGGGCGCTACGTGGCCGGGCGGGGTTGGACGAGCCTCTTCATCCGACCTCCGCACCGCTTCCTGGGGACCGACGGGCTCATCACCAACTTCCATCTGCCGCGCTCCAGCCTGCTCATGCTGGTCGCCGCCTTCGCGGGCCGCCAGCTCGTGCTGGATGCGTACCGCCACGCCATCGAAGCCGGATACCGCTTCTACTCCTACGGCGATGCGATGGCCATCTCGTGAGCGGTCCCGGGACGCGCAGCTTCCGCGTGGAGGGCGAGAGCGGCCGCGCCCGGGCCGGCGTGCTGCGGCTGGCGCGCGGCGAGGTGCGCACGCCGGCCTTCATGCCGGTCGGCACGGGCGGCACCGTGAAGTCGCTGGCGCCCCAAGAGCTTCGCGAGGCGGGGGTGGAGATCGTGTTGGGCAATGCCTACCACCTCTACCTCAGGCCGGGCATCGACGTGCTGCGGGCCATGGGAGGGCTGCACGCGTTCATGTCGTGGGATGGGCCCATCCTGACGGACTCGGGCGGTTTCCAGGTCTTCTCGCTGGCGCGGAGCAACGAGAT
>JBFIOX010000027.1:0-13975 GCA_041610455.1 Gemmatimonadota bacterium | reverse complement strand
CGTGCCGCCGGCTGGGCCGGCGGCGCCTGGCAGCCTGCCGTGTCCCGTGTCGAAATGCCCCGACGCCCGTCGTCGAGCGGCGTGCCCACCCGCCGCCGGCCGAGCGGGTGCCCGCGGCATCGCTCTTGCCCTCGCACGGGGGGTTCGAGGACCGCGAATCGGAGCGTCGCCTTGGAAGAGACGAGGGGCAAAGAGCGGGCTGCGCGCGTCGCGCGACGTATCGCCGAGCAATGGGATCGGGCGCCGGCCGGTGAGGGCGGCGAGCCGGGGTTCACGCTCATCGAGATGGTGTCGGCCCTGGTCATCGCGTCCATCCTGTTCTCCCTGGCCGTGACGACCTACTCGTCGGTCGGTCGCACCAGCCGGATCCAACAGGCGATCGTGGACATCGTCGACATCCAGACGCGGATCGACAACTACACGATGACCAACGACGCTCCGCCCCCCACGCTCGCCGCGGTCGGAAAGGCCGGGGCCACCGATCCCTGGGGACGGCTCTACGTGTACCGGCCATTTCCGCCCAGCGGACCCGGCGGCGCGGCGCGCAAGGACCGGTTCCTGGTCCCGCTCAACACGCTGTACGACCTGTACAGCGTGGGGCCGGACGGGCTGACCGCGCCGAGCCTGCGCGCCGTCGAGTCGGCCGACGACGTGGTCCGGGCCAACGACGGGAGTTACGTGGGGCTGGGGTCGAACTATTGAGGGTGCGGGCGCGCGCGCAAGCGTAGACGCACCGGGCGGTCGCCGTCCGCGAGGACGCGTGGCGGGGGTCGGCGGCCAGGGGAAGAGGAGGAGGCGTGGGGAGAATCGGCAGGTCGCGCGGCGCTTCGGGCTCGCGCGGCGGGAGTCGGCGCGGGCCGGCGTTGCTCATCTTGGCGCTCGCCATGGTGGGGGCCGCGGCGGCGTATCTGCTGCGTCCCGGCGATGCGTTGCCCGCGGAGGTGAGCGGCCGATGGAGCTCCGAGGCCGAGAAGTACGCCGGACGTTCGTTGGACCTGACTCCGGACTCGATCCGCTTCTATTCGGGCCCGGACGAGTACGAGGCGTACCAGATCAGCCGCGTCGAGCGGGAGGAGGACGGGTCCCGCGGCACGCGGTACCGGGTGCACTACGGCCAGGGGGCCGCCGCGGGGACCCTCTCCTTCTTCTACCAGCACGGCGTGCTCCGGCTGGAGAACCAGCCCGACTTCGAGTGGCGCAAGTGAGGGATCGGCGCGCCGGGTGACGCTTCGTGGGCGTGGCAAACAGCAAGCTTTCGTGAAAAGCGCCCGTCCCGCTCGCGGCGCGGGCGCCACAACCCGGCACCGGACGCCCGCGCTCGACTCCTAACCCGTTATGGCCGCGTCGCTTGTGGCAGCGTTCCGGTTTCCGCGCCCGCAGCAAGCGGCTTGCACGCCGAATCGGGGTCGTCGGCCGCGTTTTCAGGCGGCCGGCCATGGACTTACGTATGGCGGAGGGGTCGCGAGGTGGAGCGGAACGGATACACGCTGACGGAGCTGATGGTGGTCATCGTCCTGGCGGTGACCGCGTTGTCCATCGCGGGTCCGCCCATGTTCTCCGCCCATCGCCGCTCCGTGGGACAGAACACGGTGACGGAGTTCCGAGCCATCCAGGCGACGGCCCGGCAGCTGGCGCGGCAGTACGGCCGCGTGACCGAGCTCCACATGAATCCGGCGCGCAACGAGTACTGGATCGCCGCCGACACGACGTCCGCGGGGTTGCCGCGCAATCGGGCCCTTCCGCGCATGTACGGCCGCGCGCTCCCGTCGGGCTACTACACCACCGATCGAACGCTCCTGTGCTACGACGGACGCGGCCTGCCGACCACCGAGGGCGCCTGCGAGCCCCCGAGCGCCACCGTGGTGTTCGTGCTCCCGCAGCGCACCGACACGGTGAAGATCTCGCCCCTCGGGGCGGTGCTCCGATAGCCGAATGAGACACCGATCGGGGGAAATGGCGGGGCGCGGGCGGAAGGGCCGGGGTCGGACCCGTCCGCGTACACGCGGCGCGCTGCCGTCGGGGCATGTCGCCCGGGAGGGGATCTCCTCGGTCGAGGGGCTGGTCGCGCTCATCATCTTCTCGACCGCCATCCTGGGGGCCGCCGCGGCGGCGGGGACCTCGAGTCGGGTGCTCGTGAGCGGCGAGCGGGACTCGGGCTACGCCTCGGCCGTGCAGGAGCAATTGGAGATCCTGCGCGTGAGAGGCTACGGGATCACCACCGGCGACAACGCGACCCAGCCCACGCCGCACCACTACGATCCGGCGACCCCCACGCGATATCCCATGCGCTGGACGGTCACGGGCACGAACCCGAAGCGGGTGGTGTTCGTGGCACAGCGCCAGAACGCCCCCGCCGATACCCTGGTGCTCTACGTGGCGGCGCCCCCGCCATGATCTCCGATCGTGATGGGAGCCGCGGATTCACGCTGGTCGAGCTGCTGCTCTACCTGACGCTGGGCGGGATCGTGATCGGGGCGCTGGTGTCCGTCGCGACCTTCCACCAGCGGGACATGGGACGCCAGACGGACCTCACCGCCTCGCGCGCCAAGCTTCGCGACTCGATGGGCTTGCTGACCTCCGAGCTGCGCGCGATCGCGCCCGCGCGGGGCGACCTCCTGGCCATCCACCGCGACTCCGTCACCCTGCGGTCGGTGCAGGGCTCGGGCGTCGTCTGTGGCATGCCCCCGGGGGGCTCCATACGCTACGACATCCTGCTCGATGCGGGCGAGTTCCCGGCGCAAGCCGAGGACAGCGTCCTCATCTTCGCGGCGGGCGGGCCCGGGGCGTTCGGCGACCGCTGGAAGACGCTCAAGGTGGCCGGGGTGACGGCCGGCAACTACCCCTGCGCGTTCACGGTCACCAAGCACGCCGAGTACCGGCTGCAGGTCACCGGGGACTCGGCGCGGATCCGCGTGGGGAGCCCGGTCCGCACGGTGCGCCGCATCACGTACGCCCTCTTTTCCGACGGGGGCAGTTGGTGGCTGGGCCGTCGCGTGGGCACGCGTCCCTTCGAGCGGCTCACCGGGCCCTTCCTGGCCCCCGCCGACTCGGGACTGGCGTTCAGCTATCTCGACGCGGCCGGAAGCCCGACCACCAACCCCGCGGCCGTCGCCTCGATCCACGTTCTGGCGCGCGCGCAGCGGATCATCCGGCCCCAGGGGACGGTCCGGATCGACTCCCTGCGGGCCCGCGTCGCGGTGCGGGGGTAGCCGTGGACGGCCGGCGTGCTGATCGGGCGCGACCCTCAGGGTCGGCTGCGACACGGGGCACCCCGGGCCGCCCGGTCACCTCCCTGGTGGCCGACGCGCACGGCTACCTGGTGGTGTGGGCCCTGTTCGCCTTCGTGGTCCTGGCCGGCGTGGCGACGGTCGTGCTGCGCACGTCGGCCGTGGAGCGTCGCTCGGCCAAGGCCGACGTGGAATGGAACGAGAGCTTCTGGGCCGCCGAGGCCGGGATGCAGCAGGTGCTGGCGTGGGCCACCGACACGCTCGTGCGCACCCTCGTCACGGGAGACAGCCTCGACCTGGGCTGGCGGAGCACCGGCGGGTCGGCCTCCTACCGGGCGTTCATGCACCGCGTGGACAACAATACGGGCCAGCGGTTCTACGCCCTGCGCGTGATCGGCCGCGGGAGCGGCCTGTTCCGCAGCCAGACCCAGCTCCTCCTGCACCTGACCGAGGACGACCCGATCCTCAACGTGCCGGGCGCGTTGACGCTGATCAACGGGGGGGCCGCCGACTCGTTGCGGCTCGACTTCAACGGCAACTCGTTCCTCAACCGGGGCTCCGACACCGCCATGCCCAGCGCGGGCCTGCCGGGGGCAATCCCGCCGGGCTGCAGCGCCGCCCCCACGACCGAGAACAAGTCGGGCATCTCGCTCAGCAGCCCGTCGTCCGACGCGGAGACCAACTCGTCCTTGAGCGGGCAGCAGCGGGACAACGTGCAGGGCCTCTCGCCGGGCAGCACGACGAACCAGTACACCAACGTCGCTTCGTTCGAATACAACAACGGGCCGGGGCGGCCCTACGACGTCTCTGGAGCCGAGCTGCAGGCGATGGTGAACGGGCTTCTCCCCGTGGCCACGAACCTCCCGCCCGGAAATCACACCGCCAACCTCGGGACGCCCGCCAACCCCGGCCTCTGGAACGCGGGCAACGGGGGCAGCTTCCAGCTGCACGGGAGCGGGGTCGGCTACGGCGTGTTGATCGTCACCGGCGACCTCACCATGACCGGGAGCTACCGGTGGGAGGGGATCATCCTGGTGGTCGGGAACGGCCGCTTCGACCTCACCGGTCCCGGGAGCACGGTGCACGGCGCGGTCTACGTGGCCAACACCAAGGGAGGCCGCACCGAGCTCACGCAGCACGGGAACGGCACCATCATCTACAGCAGCCAGGCCATCTGTCGGGCGCAGCGCAGGTTGTGGGGCACCGGCGTGTTGCGGCTGGTCCCGGTCGAGGGTCGCGCCTGGTCGCAGCGCTTCTAGCGCCCCGGGCCGCCGGCCCTCACAACACGATCGTCGCGAAGCGACCCCATCCGCGGCCTCCAATGCGGCCATCGGCCCATCGAGCTGCGACCACCCACGCCTCCAGATGTGACCTCGCGGGCCCTCGCGGCGTGTTAAGGTGTGCGGCAGGCCAGGACTCGCGTACCGTGAGTCCCGCCCGCCTTCTGCACCGCACACGCATCCGGGGGACGAGCCACATGCACCGCCTGCGTCGACATCTGCTGTGGCCGCTCGTGACGGCCGGCATCTCGGGGCTTCTGGTCGTCGAGGGCGCGGCCGCGCAGCGGGCCGATTTCCTGTTCAAGCGTCCCAGCGTGACGCTCGGCCTGCGGGCGGGCTACGCCCTGCCCAGCGCGGGGAGCGAAATCTTCGACTTCACGCGCCGCGAGCTCACGCTCGACAAGAGCGATTTCAACGCGTTCTACTTCGGCGGTGAGGTCGGCGTGCGGGTGAGCGAGCGCTTCGACGTGGCGGCGGGGCTCGGGTTCGAGAAGAGCGACGCGCGCTCGGAGTTCCGCGACTGGGTGGACGACGACAATCTGCCCATCGAGCAGGACACCCGGTTCACCCGGGTCCCGCTCACAGTGGGAGCCAAGGCCTATCTGACCGAGCGGGGCCGGCGCATCAGCCGCTTCGCGTGGATACCCAACCGCGTGGTCCCGTACGTGGGCGCGGGGGTCGGGGTCGTGTGGTACCGCTTCGAGCAGGTCGGCGACTTCGTCGACTTCGAGACGCTCGAGATCTTCTTCGACGACTTCGAGTCCCGGGGCAGCTCGCCGCTGGCGTACGCCGCGGCCGGCGTTGACATCTCGCTTGGTCCACGGTGGCTGCTGAACGGCGAGGCGCGTTATTCTTGGGCGAGCGCCGAGATGGGACGCGACTTCGTCGGCTTCGACGACATCGACTTGAACGGATTCCGGGCCATGCTCGGATTCGGCCTGCGTTGGTAACGCGAGGATACGAGCCATGAGCGAACACGTTCTCCCGACCGGTCACTCGCTCCCGAGCCACCGTCGCGCTGGCGGACGCGGGTGCCGCGGTCAGGGCGCCGGCGCGGCCGGCTGGCTGGCGGCGGGCGCGCTGTTCGCCGCGGCGTTCGCCCCCGCGTCGGTCCTGGCGCAGGAGACGGACGACCGCTGGCTCGCCTGGATGGGCTGCTGGCGTCCGGTGGCCGAGACCGCCCCGGCGGCGGACGCCCCCGAGGCGCTCCTCTGCTTCGGACCGCGGACGGGCGATGCGGCCGTGGAGATGGTCTCGCTCGAGGATGGCGAGGTCGCGGCCCGCCAGGCCTTGTGGGCCGATGGGCGCCGGCACGACGCCGAGGTCGAGGGGTGCGCCGGCTGGGACCGGGGCGACTTCTCCGTGAGGCCCGGACGCGTGTTCCTCGCGTCCGAGTACGAGTGCGAGGGCGGCACGGCCCGCGCCGCCACCGGGATCATGGCCATGGTGGCCGCCGACGAGTGGGTGGACATCAAGGTCGTCGACGTCGAGGGCGAGAAGCTCACGTGGGTCACGCGCTATCGGCTCGCCTCGCCGCGCGCGGCCGAGGAGGTCGGGTTCGGCGACGCGGCGACCGGACGGGGGCTCGCCCTCCGCTCCGCCCGCGCGGCCGGGGCGGCGCGTCCCTCGGTGGACGACATCATCGAGGCGACCGCTCACGTCGATCCCGATGGTGTGAGCGCCTGGCTGGCCGAGCGGGATGCCCGTCTCGACCTCGAGTCCGAAGAGCTCATCCGCCTGGCGGACGCGGGCGTGCCGGAAGAGGTGATCGACATGGCGATCGCGGTGAGCTATCCGTCGCGCTTCGCGGTCGGCCGTGAAGACGCGCGGGACGCCGGGTACGGCCGGTACGGCGGCTACGGGGGGTACGGGCCGTGGGGCTGGGCGGACCCCTACTACTGGTCGCTCTACTACTCCCCGTTCGGCTATCGGTACGGACGGCTGGGGTTCGGCTACGGGTATGGCTACGGTGGCTTCTACGTCCCCATCATCCGCTCGGGATCGCGCGACAGCGGGGGGCGGGTGATCGCCGGGCAGGGCTATCGGCGCGGTTCACGCGGCGCGACGTCGAGCCGGACGCCGACTTCCCGCGGCGCATCGGTGGGACGCGCCTCCGGGGGCTCGCGCGGCTCGACCGGGCGCACGGCCCGCCGGCGCGGGGGCGGGGGGCTCTGACCGAAGCGCCCGGGCTCTGACCGCCGAAGCCCCGGGCTCTGATCGCCGAGGCCCTGAAGCGCCGGCCGCCGAGGCCCCGGGCTCTGATCGCCGAGGCCCTGAAGCGCCGGCCGCCCAAGCCCCTGGCGCGGATCGGGCGCTGCGGGCTCAGGCCAGGGCTTCGAGCACCCGTTCCACGTCGCCCATGTCGTTGTACACCGAGGGCGAGAAGCGCACGTAGTTCGCCGCCACGCGCGCGTCCACTCCGGCCCGCGCCAAGCGGTCCCGTACCCGCGCGCCATCGGGCATGGTGAACGTGATGATGGGCGACGTCGTGCCCGGCGGGGTCACGCATTCGAAGCCGAGCGCCGGCAGCTCGGCACGCAGCCGGGCCAACAGCGGCTGCCGATGCGCCTCGATGTTCGCCACGCCCAGCCCGCGCAGATACGGAAGCGCGGCGCCCAGCGCGGCGCGCGCCGACCCCGCCACGCTCCCCACCTCGAAGTAGGCGCTCGCCGTCTCCCCCAGCTCCCAGCTGAAGGGCGCTTCGCCGGGCGGATCGTAGGGCAGGAAGTGCGTGGCGTAGCGGCGCACCGAGTGGTAGCCGACCTGCGTGCGCCGCACCGCCGTGCCCAGCCGGTCGCGGCGCGCGTACAGGAAGCCGAGCCCCGTATCGCCCATCAGCCACTTGAAGCCCGCGCAGGCGCAGAAGTCGACGCCCGTCTCGCGCACGTCGATCGGCACCGCGCCGGCCGCCTGGATGATGTCGGCGTACACGTAGGCGCCGTGCGCGTGGGCCAGCTCGCACACCGCCTTCAGGTCGTGCTGGAAGCCGTTGTACATCGTCACCAGCGAGAGCTGGATGAGACGGGTGTCGCGGTCCACGACGCGCGCAAGGTCATCGAGCGCGATGCGCCCCTCGCGGGGCATCACGATGCGGAGGTCGAGCCCGGCGTCGCGCTCCAGGGCCTGCAGGTGGACGAGGGCGCCCTCGAAGTGGAGCGCATCGGTCACCACGTTTCCGCCCGAGCGCGGGATGTCGAGCCCGTGCACGACGAGCACCTCGCCCGTGCTCGTGTTGGGGACGAACGCGATCTCCTCCGGATGGGCGTTGACGAGCCGCGCGAACTCGGCCCGCACGGTGCCCGAGATGTCGGGGTCGTCGCTGGTGCGGGTGGTGAAGCCCGCCCGCCGGTCGTTGTAGTCGCGCACGGCCTCGCGCACCACGTTCGGCATCGGGTGCATGTAGGCGCCGTTCAGGTACGTGACGCCCTCGGGGATCGTGAAGTCGGCCTTGCGCGGAAACGCCGCTTGCGCGCCCCCGTCGGCGCGGGTCTCCGGTACGCCCCACGTATCCGGCGGCACGTCGGCGGCCGCGGGCCGCGCGCGGGGGAGCGCCCCGGGCAGGAGAGCGGCGGCGGCGAGGCCGCCGGTGCGGGCCAGCCAATCCCGGCGGTTGATGGTCGCGAGTCCGCGTTCCTCACGTTCCGGCATGACCACACCCTCCCGACGGGCCAAGCTTTAGCCGGCGGCGGGCCCGGCCGGCCCGGCCGCCGGCGCTCGGCTCACTCGTTCCGATCGGCGACCCGCTCCTCCGCGCGCAGCGCGCGCTGCTCGCGGACCAGATAGTGCTGGATCGCCACGACATCCTCCGCGCTCAGGACATCTGAGAAGCTGGCCATGCCGGCGTCGGCCAGGCTGCCGCCGCGCACGATCGCCTCGAAGATCCCGTGCGTCTCCGGGTTCATGCGGTGCAGGTCGGGATTGCCACCGAGCTGGGCCTCCCCCCGCGCGCTGTGACACCCGAAGCACCACGAGAGGTAGAGATCCTCTCCCTCCCGCGCGAGATCTTCGACCACCACGAAATCGGCCGGCGGCTCGGGCGTCTCCTGCGGGATCCGCGCGGGCGGCAGGGGCGTGGGCCCGCCGTTGAGCTTGAACGCCAGGATGCGGCCGTAGTTCTCGTAGTCGCGCCGCGCCGCCTCCTGGTTCGAAAACGGGTAGGCGCCCGCCACGAGCGCCACGTACTGCTCGCCGTCGAGCGCATAGCTGATGGGCGCGGCCACCATCCCGGTCCCCACCTCGATCTCGTGCAGCACCTCCCCCGTCTCGGCGTGGTACGCGACGAAGTCTCCGCCCACGGAGCCCTGGAACACGAGATTCCCCGCCGTCGTGAGCACGCCGCCCCCCGAGACCCACACCGAGCCGACCCGCTTGCGCCACCGCTCCCGCTGCGCCACCGGGTCCCAGGCGATGAGGAACTCGCCGGCGTTGGCCGACGGCAGCTCGGGGTTCGCCGCGACGACCTCGTCGAACATGGCGCGCATGTCGGCCGCCATGCGGCTCCGGAACTCGTCGTCGAAGACGGTCTTCGTTCCCACGTTGAACTGGCCCGGCTTCCACTCGTAGGCCTCGTCGTTGGCGATCACCATCCCGTTCTCGCGGATCGGGATGTAGGTGAGGCCGGTGCGCGGGTTGAAGGCCATCGGGTGCCAGTTGTGCGCGCCCGCGAAGGTAGGAAACACGATCGCGGGGCGATCGCGGTACACCGCGGCGGGGTTCACGATCGGCCGGCCGTTCTCATCGAGCCCGGTCGCCCAGTTGACGAAGGCGAAGGGCTCGCCCGAGATGAACTCGCCCGTCTCGCGATCGAGCACGTAGTAGAAGCCGTTCTTGGGCGCCTGCATGATCACTTTGCGCGACCGGCCGTCGATCTCCAGGTCGGCGAGGATCATGTTCGCGGTCGAGGTATAGTCCCAGATCTCCCACGGCACCTGCTGGAAGTGCCAGGCGAGACTCCCGTCCGTCGGATCGATCGCCAGGATCGACACCAGGAAGAGGTTGTCGCCCCCCGAGGGATCGCGGTTCCACCCGGAGTAAGGGGTGCTGTTCCCGGTCCCCACGTAGAGGAGGCCGAGCTCGGGGTCGTAGTTCATCTCGCCCCACACCGTGCCGCCGAGCCCCGCCTCCCAATCGGTGTCGGGCCCCCAGGTGGTGAGCGCCAGCTCCATGGCGGGGTTCTCCGGCGGCGTCACGGCCGGATCGGCCGGCACCGTGTAGAAGCGCCAGCGCTCCTCGCCGGTCGCCAGGTCGTAGGCGGTGATGTAGCCGCGCACGCCGTACTCGGCCCCGCTGTTGCCGATCACGACCACGTCCCCGGCGATCTGGGGCGGGCTCGTGATCGCGTAGGACCGGGTGCCGCGATCGACGAACGTGTCGGTCCGCCACACCTCGGCCCCGGTGGCCGCGTCGAGCGCGACGAGGAAGCCGTCCAGGGTCGCCACGTACACCTTCCCCTCCCACACCTGGAGGCCGCGGTTCACCGCGCCGCAGCACGACCGCCGGTTCGAGCTTCCGTCCACCTCGGGGTCGTAGCGCCAGCGCTCCTGCCCGGTGCGGGCGTCGACCGCGAACGCGCTGCCCCAGGGGCCGGACACGTAGAGGGTCCCGTCCACCATGATCGGGGTGGCCTGCTGCGTGTGCTCCACGCGCCCGCGGCGCGACCGCGCCTCGTACTCCCAGGCGAAGCCGAGCGCGCTCACGTTCTCGGTGGTGATCCGATCGAGCGGCGAGAAGCGGTCGCCCCGGTAGGTGCGGCCCAGCGTCATCCACTGGTCGGGCTCCGCGTCGGCGGCCGCGAGCCGCGCCGCGTCCACTGCGCCATCGGGTCGCGCGTCGCAGGCCGCGAGGAGAAGGACCGAGAAGACGGCCACCACGAGACGACGGGAGAAGGGGGGCGTGCGGACGGCACGGAGCGAAGCGAGGAGCCGGCTCGTCATGATTCACCTCCAGGCGGGCGGAGGACGGCTCGGACCTGGCAGACTACGCCGCGAGAGCGGGGGGCGTCCAGGGCGCAGCGCTTCGCGGCGGTACCTCCCGCGGCCGCGGGACCGGTGCGAAGAGTGAACGCGGGGTCGCAACGGGGGCGCGGCTCCACGCGCGGAAGGCCCGCCGGGGGCGGGTTTCCGCACCGGCGCGCGCGGCCCGGAAAGCCTCAGCCGCCGCCTTGGGCCTCCCGGATCGACGCGGCCCGAGCCTCGAGCGGCTCGGCCTCGCTCGCGCGCCCCGTCGAGCGCAGGAGTCCCGCCAGCTCATCGAGCGTGTCGACGATGCCGACGTCGGTCGGATCGAGGCTCGTCTCCAGGCCAGCCAGGGCTCGTCGGAGGAGGGGCTCGGCCTCGGCGAACCTGCCTTGTCTGACGAGCGCCGTGCCGAGCCCGGAGCGGTCACCCGCCAGAAACGGGTGGTCGGGCGGCAGGTAACTCTCTCGAATCGCGATGGCTCGCCGGTACAGACGTTCGGCCTCTTCCCACTTCCCGATCTCCAGCGATAGATAACCCAGGTTACTCACGCCGAAGCTGACGGCGGGGTGGTCGGGGCCCACCGCCCGCTCGCGAATCTCGAGCCCTTTGCGCATGAGCGGCTCGGCCTCCGAGTGGCCCCCTTGCGCGGCCAGGACCATCCCGAGACTCTCGTTGGCGTTTCCAACGAAGAGGTGCGATGGATCGTAGATCCTCTCCCGGAGCTCCAGCACGCGTCTGAACAACGGCTCGGCCTCTTCGTACCGCTCCTGCATCGCGTAGACGACCGCCAGCGAGTGGTAGGCGTCTGCCAGGTCGGGGTGGTTCTCCGGCAAGATCGCCTCGCGAATCTCGAGGGCGCGATGAGACAGCGGTTCGGCCTCGCTGAGGCGACCCGCGCGGCGATGCGCCATCGAGAGGTTGATGAGCGTCGTCGCGACGGCCGGGTTGTCGGAACCGAGCTCGCGCTCCTGGATGGCCAAGGCCCGCTCGTGGAGTCGGACCGCTTCGTCGAAACTCCCCAGCTCCGTCCGCTGCGACCCCAGCGCGGTCAGCGGCTCCGCTACTCGAAGATGCCCGGGGCCCACGTCCGCTTCCACGATCGCGATCGCCTCTTCGTACTGGGCGATCGCGTCGTCCGATCTCCCCTGCCCGTAGTACACGTCGCCCAGCGCGATCAACGTCGGTGCCAGCATCGACGCGGACGCGGCGGACGCACGCTGCGAAGCGAGGGCACGCTCGACGAGCGGCTCGGCCTGATCGAACAGCCCCAAACCACCGTAGACCTGCCCGATCGCCCTCTGTAAACGAGCCTGCACCGCCGGTTGATCGGACAGCTTGCTCTCGATCGCGATGGCTCCCTGGGCGAGCACCTCCCGGGCGGTGACCTCGTTCCCCCGGGCCTGTGCTGGGTCGGCCTCCGCAAAGATGCCGACGAGGAAGTCCGTCACCTCTTCGGCGGTCGCCGCCTCCCGCTGCGCCACGGCCTCGGCCGCCCTGGCCCGGATCATCCCGACCACCGCAGCCGACGTACCGGCGACGATCGCGAGAATCGCGATGGCCGCTGCCGCGACCCCCGCACGGTGCCGCCGTACGAACTTCTGAAAGCGATACCCCGCAGACGGTGGACATGCGAGCACGGGCTCGTCGTTGAGGTAGCGCTCTATATCGAGTGCGAGCGCGTTGGCCGTCTCGTACCGCCGCGTACGGTCCTTCTCGAGACACTTCATCACGACCCAGTCGACTTCGCCCTTGAGCACCTTCCGGAGGTTACCGGGGTCGGTCTGCCGATATCTCGCGGCAGTCTCCTGCTGATCCTCGGAAAGGGTCGTGAAGCGCGCGCTCGGCCTGGGTGCGTCCTTTTCGCGAATCGTACTCTGGACCGCGAAATCGGCGGCGTGTCGCAGGTCGTACGGAAGCACCCCTACGAGCAGCTCGTAGAGTATGACACCGAGCGAGTAGATGTCCGTGCGCGTGTCGACGTCCAACCCCGACATCTCCGCCTGCTCGGGGCTCATGTACTCCGGTGTCCCCACCATCTGTCCCAGCTGGGTCACGAGCGTCTTCTCGGTGAGACTTTGCCCGATGGCCTTCGCGATCCCGAAGTCGATCACCTTGGGCACGGGAGCTTCGTCCTGGACCGCGATGAGGACGTTCGAGGGCTTGAGGTCCCGGTGGATCACTCCCTTCTGGTGCGCGTGCTGGATAGCCGCGCAGACCTGTGTGAAAAGGCGCAGCCGCTCGTCGGCCGAGAGCTTGTGGCGGTCGGAGTAGTCGGTGATCGGCGTGCCTTTGACGAGCTCCATGACGAAGTAGGGACGGCCCTCCTCCGTGGATCCACCGTCGAACACCTTGGCGATGCTGGGGTGATCCATGACCGCCAGCGCCTGGCGCTCGGCCTCGAAGCGGGCCACCACCTGTTTCGTGTCCATCCCGAGCTTGATGATCTTGAGGGCGACGCGACGGTGGACAGGCTCGGTCTGCTCGGCATCGTAGACGATCCCCATGCCCCCCTCCCCGAGGGTGCGGAGGATCTTGTAGGGTCCAATGCGCGACGGGGGTCCGTCGCTGGTGAGGCCGGGTGCTGCGGACGGATCGGGGGGCTTCGCGTCGGGCATGGGTCCTCCTCGGCCGACTGACGCTGCGACCAGCGCCGAGGCGTACCCGGAGGCCCGGGCTGGCAGCCTCAGTATGCAGCCCGATCGACGCCAGCCGCCAGCCCGACTCGCACCCGGGTCGCCTTCCGCCCTTTCCCTCCCGCTATGGCATCGCGAAGTTGGGAGCGGCGGAGACTTCGATCGGTAGACACCGCGACCCGACCGGACCCCGCCCGAATCGCGCGCGCCGTTTCCAAAGGGGGGTCGCATGCGAGCACGGCGCTCGCTCGTGTACCTGGCGCTTGCAGGATTGCTATCCGGGAGTGCCGTCGCCCTGGAAGCCCAGGAAGGCACCATCGTCGGCCGGGTCGTCGATGAGACCGACGACCGTCCGATCACGGGCGCCCGCATCCAGGTAATCGGCACCACGTTGGTCGCGATGACCAACGACGAGGGTCGATACACCATCCGAGGAGTGGGTGTCGGACGCCGCGAGCTGCGCGCCGTCGTCATCGGCTACGCCTCGTCGAGTCTGTCCGCGACTGTCGAGCGCGGAGCCACTGTGGTTGCGGACTGGCGGCTCTCCCCGGCTGCGTTCACGCTCGATGAAATCGTGGTCACGGCCGTCGGCGAGCAATTCACTCGCGAGCTCGGGAACGCGGTTTCGCGGATCGAGGCGGCCGAGCTCGTCGAAACGGCGCCTGTTTCCAGCATGGCCGAGCTGCTGGGCAGTGGGCGAGTCGCGAGCGTCACCGTCCTCGCCAACGAGGGAACGCCGGGTGCCGGAGCCAGGATCCGGATCCGTGGCCTCAGCAGCGCGTCGCTCTCGAACGACCCGTTGCTCTACGTCGACGGGATCAGGGTCACCCAGCGTGGATCTCCCCTCGGACCCTTCGTGGGCGGCGGGTCCCCTTCCT
>JBFIOX010000026.1:0-14018 GCA_041610455.1 Gemmatimonadota bacterium | reverse complement strand
GGGGCGGCCCGTCTCCGCGTCCAGGGCGTGCAGGAAGAAGGCCGGCGTCACCACGTAGATTCGACCCCGCCCGTCGACCTCGTCGTACGCGACCCCCTTCCCGTAGTTCTTGCGCATCGAGTTCTCCCACCGCTCGGTGGGGGGCTCGCGCCACATCCACAGCGTCTCGCCGGTGGCGGGATCGATGGCCACGACGGTGCGACGCGATCCGGCCACGGAGTAGAGGGTGCCGTCGGCGTAGATCGGCGTCGCCCGCAACAGGGGGTCGGCGCCGTCGGGACTGTAGTTGTCCCCCCTCCATACCCACGCGATCTCGAGATCCCCGAAGTTGCCCGCATGGATCTGGTCGAGCGGCGAGTACCGCGTGCTCCAGGCGTCGGCGCCCCAATAGCGCCACTCGCCATCGGGCGTCCCCCGCGCCTGGCCCGAGACCGCCGACGCCGACAGGGCCATCGCCGTCGCGGCCAAGACGAGCCCACGCCGACAGGCGGGGCGGCGATCGATTCCTCTCATGGCGAGGTCCTCGGAGCGTAGGGTCGAACTGTCGGCGGCGTGCGGGCCGCGCGGGTGACGGGGCCGGCTTCCTCCCGAGGCACCCGGCGTGCCTCGGGCACCGGCACCGACGACGGCGGGAAACATGAGGCGGGAGCCGCGCGCCTGGCAACGGATCTCGGGCGGCGTTCCGCGTCACGGGGCGGCGTACACGCCAGGGGGCGTTCAAGTGTCTGTCGGGAGACGGGATGGGGCGCTCGCCGAACGCCCGCGCGCGCCGGGAGCGCTGGTCAAGCGACCACGCTCCACCGTATCCTAATGTGTTGTCGAATATCCGTACGGTCGGGCGTCGCGCCTCCTCGGAGATGGGGCGGCGGGCGACGCCCGCGGCCGCATCGGCGAGGCGGGAATGAAGAGATTCTGGACGGCGCTGGCGGGTATCGCGCTGCTGTCCCTCGGACTGGTGGCGAGCCGGGTTCCGGCGACCGAGCCGGAGCCGGCCCCGCCCCCCCTCGGCGCCGTGACGGACGCCGGGCGGCTCCTGCACGCTTCCCCGGAGACGCCGCGGTCGCCGGAGCCCCTCCGCTGGTCCGCCGTGGCCGACCCCGGACGTGCGGACACGGTGGCGAACGCCGTCGTCCGCGAGGTCTGCACCCGGTGCCACAACGACGAGCGATTGCGCGGCAACCTGTCGCTCGAGCGCTTCGACGCCGATCGCGCCGGCGAGATGGCCGAGACCGCCGAGAAGATGATCCGCAAGCTCCGGGCGGGCCTCATGCCGCCGCCCGGAACGCGCCGACCCGACGAGGCGACGCTGACGGCCATGGCCGAGGAGCTGGAGGCCCGGGTCGATGCGGTGGCGCTCGCCGCGCCGAATCCGGGGAGCCGCACCTTCCAGCGCTTGAACCGCGCCGAGTACGAGCGCGCCATCCGCAACCTTCTCGGGCTCGAGGTCGACGCGGGCGCTTTCCTGCCCACCGAGACGATCAGCGACAACTTCGACAACATCGCCGATGTCCAGACCCTGTCGGCGACCCTGATGGAGGGGTACCTGCGCGCGGCCGGGCAGATCGCCCGCATGGCCGTCGGCGATCCCGATGCGGGCCCGCGCCAGACGACGTACAAGGTCCCCAAGACGGCCTCGCAGATGGAGCGCGCCGAGGGCGCCCCGCTCGGCACGCGCGGCGGCATCTCCGTCGTCCACGTCTTCCCGGCGGACGGAGACTACGTCTTCAAGCTAGACCTGCACCCGGGTCCCACGGGGTTCCTGTACGGGATGACGTCGCTCGGGGAGCAGCTCGAGGTGTCGATCAACGGGGTGCGGGCTGCGCTGCTTGACATCGATCCGTGGATGTCGGAGTCCGACCCGATGGGCATGGTGATCGAGACCCGACCCATCCACGTGCGCGCCGGCCCGCAGCGCGTGACCGCCGCGTTCCTGCAGCGCGCCGAGGGCCCCGTGAACGACTTGCTCACGCCGGTCGATTACAAGCTCGGCGACACGATGATCGGGAGCGCCTACGGCGTGACGACGGTGCCCCACCTGCGCGATCTCATCATCACGGGACCGCACAGGGTGACGGGGATCTCCGACACCCCCAGTCGGCGCCGGATCTTCAGCTGCCGACCGACCGCTCCGGACGAGGCGCGGCCATGCGCCGAGGCCATCATCTCGCGACTGGGGACCGAGGCCTACCGGCGGCCCCTGACGCCCGACGACCTCTCCGCGCTCGTAGGCTTCTACGACCGGGGGGCGGCGGAGGGCGGTTTCGAGACGGGGGTGCGCACGGCGCTACAAGCGGTGCTGGCGAGCCCCCACTTCGTGTTCCGGCTGGAACGGGCGCCGTCCGACCTGCGTCCCGGAGAGGTGTACCGGATCAGCGATGTGGACCTGGCGTCGCGGCTCTCTTTCTTCCTCTGGGGCGGCCCGCCCGACGCCGAGCTGCGGACGGTCGCCGAGCGGGGGGAGCTGTCCGAGGCGGACGTCCTCCGGAGTCAGGCCCGCCGCCTCCTCTCGCACCGCCGCGCGGAAGCCCTCGCCACGCGCTTCGCCTCGCAGTGGTTCCGGCTGCAGGATCTGGACAAGATCCACCCCGATCCGCTGCAGTATCCCTACTGGGATCACACGCTCGCCGAGGCCATGCGCCACGAGACGCAGCGCTTCTTCGAGCACCTGGTGCGCGAGGATCGCGGATTCTTCGAGCTGCTCACCGCCGACTACACGTTCGTCAACGAGCGACTGGCGCGGCACTACGGGATCCCGGGCGTCGCCGGCACGGAGTTTCGGCGCGTGACCCTGCAGGATGAGAACCGTCGCGGCATCCTGGGCCACGGCAGCATCCTGACGCTCACATCGCACGCCGATCGCACGTCGCCGGTGCTGCGGGGCAAGTGGGTGCTGGAAGTCCTGTTCGGCAGCCCGCCCCCGCCTCCGCCGCCGGACATCCCCGATCTGGAGGCGACGGACGCGGCGCAAGACGGACGTTTCTTCACGGTGCGGGAGCGCCTCGAGATGCACCGCTCCAATCCGGCCTGTCGCTCGTGCCATCGCGTCATCGACCCGATCGGCCTGGCCTTGGAGAACTTCGATGTGACCGGAGGTTGGCGGATCAAGGACGAGGGCCGTCCGGTGGACGCGACCGGCGAGTTGTACGATGGGACGCCGCTGTCGAACGCCGCGGATCTGCGGCGCGCGCTGCTCGCGCGGCCCGAGGCGCTGGCCCGGAACTTCACCGAGAACTTGATGGCGTACGCGCTGGGACGACGCGTGGAGTATTACGACATGCCGACGGTCCGGGAGATCGCGCGACAGGCGGCGGAGAACGACTACCGCATGTCCGAGTTCATCCTCGGCGTGGTGGAGAGCCCCGCATTCCGAATGAGCGCCGCCCAGACGGTGGCCGAAGAGGACGTGCAAGGCGGCGGCCGCTAGGCGGCCGACGATCGAGAAACACAGGAGGCACAGGCATGGAACTCGTCACCGGTAAGCGCATCTCCCGCCGCACGGCCCTCAAGGGATTGGGCGCGACGGTGGCTCTGCCGTTCCTGGACGCGATGGTCCCCGCCGGACGCCTGTGGGCCAAGAGCGGAGCCGTCGTGCCCACGGACAAGACGCGCTTCGTCGCCATCGAGATGGTGCATGGCGCGGCCGGGAGCAACGAGTGGGGCGCCTCGCAGTTCCTGTGGTCACCGGAGAAGGTGGGTCGGGACTTCGACCTGTCGCCGAGCAGCCTCAGCCCGCTCGAGCCGTGGCGCGACCGTCTGACGATCATCTCCAACACGGACGTGCAGAACGCGGAAGCGAAGTCGGCGCGCGAGATCGGCGGCGACCACTTCCGCTCGAGCGCGGTCTTCCTCACGCAAGAGCACCCGAAGCAGACCGAGGGCTCGGACGTCAGAGTCGGCGTGTCGATGGATCAGCTGTACGCCCAGCGATTCGGGCAGGACACGCCCATCCCATCCATGCAGCTTTGCATCGAGAACGTCGACCAGGCGGGCGGGTGCGCGTACGGATACGCCTGCGTGTACACGGACACGATCAGCTGGAAGTCGCCCACCGAGCCGCTCCCCATGATCCGCGATCCGCGCGTGGCCTTCGACCAGTTGTTCGGCGCGGGCGGCACCCCCGAGGATCGCGCGCGCCGGCGCCGGACGGACCAGAGCATCCTGGACTGGATCGTCGGCGAAGTGGCCGGAATCAAGCGCGAGCTGGGCGCCGCCGACCGACTGCGCCTCGATCGATACCTGGCCAACATTCGGGAGATCGAGCGCCGCATCCAGCTGGTGGAGGCGCACAACACGAGCGGGCAGCCGAGAGAGCTCCCCGAGGCGCCTCCCGGCGTTCCGGACGACTTCGAGGAGCACGTGAAGCTCATGTTCGACCTGCAGGCGCTCGCTTTCCAGTCGGACATGACGCGCGTGTTCTCCTTCAAGATGGGGCGTGACGGCTCCGGGCGGGTGTATCCGGCCAGCGGCGTCGATGCCGCTTTCCACCCCGCCTCGCATCACGGAGGGCGTGAGGATCGCGTCACCGACTTCGCCAAGATCAATCGCTACCACATCGAGATGGTCCCCTACTTCCTCGAGCGGTTGGCGAGCATCGAGGAGGGAGACGGCAGCCTTCTCGACAAGACGATGATCCTCTACGGATCACCCATGGGAGACTCGAACCTGCACAACCACAAGCGCTGTCCGCTCTTCGTCGTCGGGGGAGCCAACGGCCAGCTGCCGGGGAATCTGCACATCAAGGCGCCGGATGGGACGCCGATGGCCAACGTCCTCCTGAGCCTGATGCACAAGCTCGGGATGGACGACGTGACGCAGTTCGGGGACAGCACCGGCGACTTCTCCTTCGCCGCCGATTGAGAACGCGGGCTCGAGGAGAGACGCAGCCATGAGGAAGACGGTCGAGAGGGCAGGGATCGGCGCGAGCCTGTTGATCGGGGTGATGGCGACCGCCGCCTTCGTGTCGCTCCCCGAGTCGCCGGTCGCCGATGCGGCGCAGCGAGGGGACCTCGAGGAGGTACGCGCACTGCTGAAGACCGGGGCCGACGTGAACGCCGCGCAGGGCGATGGCATGACGGCACTGCACTGGGCGGCGTTGCGCGGCGACGTGGACATGGCGCGCGTGCTCGTGTACGCGGGCGCCAACCTCGAGTCGACCACCCGCCTGGGCGCGTACACCGCGTTGCACCTGGCCAGCCGAAACGGGCGCGCGGACATGGTGGCCGCCTTGCTCGCGGCGGGCGCCGACCCACGCGCGCCCACGAGCACCGGCGTGACTCCCCTCCATCTGGCGGCCGACGCGGGAAGCGCCGATGCGATCGAGATTCTGCTCGGAGCGGGTGCGCTCGTCGATGCGAAGGAGTCCGCCAACGGGCAGACGCCGCTGATGTTCGCCGCCGCGGCGGGTCGGCTGGCGGCCGTCGAGACGCTCATCGCGGCCGGCGCCGATCTCTCGGTGCCCACCGTCGTGCTGGACTACGCGGCACGGGCCGAGTCGGACGGACAGGCGAGACGCCGCCGCATGGAGGTCGTGGCGGCCATCCGAAAGGCGGAGGCGCAGGCCCGCGGCGAATACGCGGAGGCCGACACCCGCGTCGCCACCCGCACGGAGACGCCGCCGGGACAGCAGACGCCTCGCCGCGAGGCCGAAGCCGCCGCCGATGCGCACGGCAAGCCGACGACGAAGGAGGGCGTACCGGACCCGGCCGCGGAGCTGAAGGCCGAGCGACCCGATCCGCGCGTCGATCCGCCCCAGGGCGAAGATCCGCCCCCCGAGGCGCCTCGCCCCGCCGTCGCCCACGATCCGCCGGCCGCCGCGGCCCACACGCCACAAGCCGCGGCCCACGATCCGCCGCAGGGGGAAGATCCGCCCGAGAAGCCCGAGGACGTGGAGCTGGGTGCCGACCCCCGTCGCCCCGCCGGAGAGGCCCCGCCCGAGGCGGCCGCCGACACCGCGTCGAACCGTGCCGCCGCCCCGGAGCCCATGTCGTACGCGCAGCTGGTCGGGCGGCAGGGGGGAATGACGGCGCTCCAATACGCGGTGCGCGATGGGTATCTTCCCGTGGTGCAAGCCCTGCTGGCCTCGGGCGCAGATATCGACGGGCCGACCGAGGGCGACCGCAGCACGCCGCTCGTCATCGCCACGATCAACGGGCACTACGATCTGGCGCTCTGGCTGCTGGAGGCCGGCGCGGATCCGACGCTGGCCAGCGTCGACGGGGTGACGCCGCTGTACGCGACCATCGCCAATCGGTGGGCGCCCAAGGCGCTCTATCCTCAGCCCACGGCCTTCAAGCAGCAGGAGGCCTCCTATCTCGACCTCATGGAGGCGCTGCTGAAGAAGGGGGCCGACCCCGACGTGCGGCTCGAGAAGCACATCTGGTACAGCTCGTTCAACTTCGACTTGCTCGGGGTCGACTTCCAGGGCGCGACGCCGTTCTGGCGGGCCGCCTACGCGCTGGACGTGCCCGCCATGCGGCTGCTCGTCGCGCACGGCGCGGATCCCGACACCCCCACGCGCAAGCCGCCGGAGCGTCGCAGGCGCGGTAACGATGACGAGGAGGGTGGCGCGAGCTCGGACGAGGACCCGAGCGGGCTACCGCCCGTCGAGCCCGGGGGACCGGGCGTCCCGCCGATCGTGGCCGCCGCCGGCGTCGGATACGGTCGTGCCCGGGCGGGCAACTCCCACCGGCACGCTCCCGACAGCTGGCTGGCCGCGGCGCGGTTCCTCATCGAGGAAGTGGGAGCCGATCCGAACGCGCGCGACCACGATGGCTTCTCGCCCCTCCACTACGCGGCCGCGCGGGGCGACAACGAGCTGATCGAGTACCTCGTTTCGAAGGGCGCGGATCCGACCGTCGTGGCGCGCACCGGCCAGACGACCGTGGACATGGCGAACGGCCCCATTCAGCGCGTCCAGCCGTTCCCGGAGACGATCGCGCTGCTCGAGGGCATGGGCGCCAAGAACAACGACAAGTGCGTGAGCTGCTGACGGGTCAGGATCCCTGACGGCGGTCGCGAACCCAGCGCATCAGCATCGCGACCGCCAGCAGCCACAGACAGACGGCGCCGAAGCCGAACACGACGCGTCCCAGGGTCTCCCCGCTCGACGCCGAACCGCCCACGGGCCCCAGCGACACCGTCCCCGAGAACGCCCGCTCCCCCGGTCCGAAGGCGACCCAGCTGAACACCGTCGCGAAGGTGGCGACGAACGCCATGGGGAGGATCCACGTGAGCGTCTCGCCGAGGCGATCCGCGTAGCACATGAGGCCACCCAGCGCGAACACGAGGCCGATGAGCTGAATGACCCACCCCGGCGCGTGCACGGACTCCGGATCGACCGGAATCCAACCGGCGCCCACCGCGGCGATGGCGCCGCCGGTCAAGATGAACAGGGCCCCGAACCATAGCGGCGGTGCCTGACCCTGTCGCCACGCGCGCTTGCCCACGTTCCCCTCCCCTTTCACGGCCGGGCGGGAAGCGGTGCAAGGACCGTGCGACGCCCCCCGGCGCGCGCCGCGCCGAGGGCTGCCCTCAGCTCGCCCCGCCGACCGCGGCGCGGATTGCTTCGACCGTTTGCGATACCCGGAACTGGAGCAGCTTCCGGCCCACGGCGATCGTCTCTTCCTTCGGGGCGATCGAGAGGCCGTTGATGGTCGCCTTGCCGGCGGCCACCCGTTGCGCGTACCGGACCGTGGTCGGGTCGTCGACCATCATGATCGAGGTGATCACGTAGTCGTCGTGAATCCCGTCATCGGCCGTCTCCACGATGCCGAGCTCGCGGTTCATCCAGTCGTGCACCTCGCGGTAGCGGTAGAACTCCGGGACATAGTGGACCGCGCGCTCGCCCCACCGCTCGTTGAGCTGCGCCGCGACCGCCTCCATCCCGGCCTGATTGCCGCCGCTGTCGCCGATGAGGACGATGTGCTCGAACCCGTGCGCGCGCAGGCTGGAGGCGACGTCGTCGAGCAGGGCCCGGTACGTCTCCTCGCGTAGGCTGATGGTGCCCGGAAAGCGCATCATGCCGGTGGGCGGATCGATCTCTCCCTCGGGCACGAACTTGACGATGGGCGCGCAGAGCGCGTTCCCCAGAGCGCGCGCGATGCCTTCGCACGCGCCTTTCATCACGTAATTGTGCTTGCCGGTGGCCAGGTATGGACCGTTCTGCTCGATCCCCCCTGTGGAGATGATGGCGGTCGTCTTTCCGTCGGCCAGCGCGTCGCGGACCTCCATCCAGGTGAGCTCCTCGATCCACACCGAGCTGAGCGCCTCGATGGGGCGGGGTGCCACCATCATGTCGCGCAGCTCTCGCTCCTGCGCCGCCTGACGGCGCGCCCGGTCCTCGGGGGTGGACTCGGGGCGGCCCTCCTGGGCCTGTGCGGGCCCGGCCAACCAGCCGAGGAGTGCCAACGCCACGGCAAACCTGAGGGTGTGCATCGAGAGCGCCTCCTCCATTGCGGGGACCCTCCACGCTAGCACGGCCCATCCGGTCCTCACCAGACCCGAATCGGCTCTGCCCGCGCCGCGGCGGGGCCTGGCGTCGGCCGACCTCCGAGCGTGAGTATGCTGGCGGATACCGCCAACGTCCGACCGAGAGGTGTCATGGCACGCTCCACCCGCCCGGAGACCGCCCCGGGCCCGCGCCGAGCCCCCGCCTGGAGGGTCGCCGCGCTCGCGCTGGCCGGCTGCGCCCCCTCGGAGGGCGACGGTCCGGACCGCCCGGGCGGCGAGACGGCCGCCGATTCCCGCCCCGCCATCCGCAGCAGCGATCCGGCGGCGCACGGGCTCGACGGCAGTAACTTCCCGCGGGTGCAGGAGCTGGCCGACGGCGTCTACTCCTACGAGCAGGTCCACGCCGCCGGGGGAGAGACGATCACCACCGTGAGCCTGTTCGTGGTCACGCCGGCCGGCGTACTGGTGGCCGATGGGCAGGAAAGCCCCGCCGAGACCGCCCGTCTGGTGCGGACGATAGGCCGCGTCACGGACCTCCCCATCACGCACGTGGTGATCTGCTCGGACCACGGCGACCACACCGGAGGGAACGCGGCGTTTCCCCCCGGGGCGACGTTTCTCGCGCACCCCGCTTCGGCCGCGAACCTCCGCGCGGCGGCCGCGCGCTCGAGCCCTTCGGAGGCCCCGGTGGTGTCGCCCACGCGACTGGTCGCGAACGACACGATCCTCCGACTCGGCGGGAGGGAGATCCAGGTTCGCTTCCTCGGTCGCGCACACACGGGAGGGGACCTGGTCGTATACGTGCCGGACGGCAAAGTCCTGTTCATGAGCGAGACGTACCTGAAGGGGGTCTTTCCGGCCATGCGAAGCGCGTTCCCATCGGAGTGGGTCGATATGATCGCCCGCGCGCAGGCCATGGATGTCGACGTGTACGTGCCCGGCCACGGGATCGTGGAGTCGCCACCGGTGCTGGAGCGGGAGCTCGAGACGTACCGGAGGGCCCTCGAGATGGTCATCGCGGAGGTCACCCGGCTCCACGCGGCCGGCCTGGACCCGGAAGAGGCGCTCGCCCGGGCCGACTTCGGTGAGCTGGAGCGCTGGTCGCTGTACGAGAGCCAGGCGCCGCGCGCCGTCGCTCGCGTCTACGCCGAGCTGGCGGGAGAGCTGGTCCGATGAAGCCCGACCGCCCCGCCCTCGCCAGCCTGCGGCGATACCTCCTCCAGGGGCTGGCGGTCATCGGCCCGTTGGGCATCACGGCCTTCGTGCTCGTGTGGCTGTTCCGCACCGTCGATGGGCTGCTGGGACCCTGGCTCGAGCCGATACTGGGCCGGTCGGCTCCCGGCATCGGGATCCTCCTCCTCATCGTCGTGCTGCTGCTGGTTGGGTGGATCGTGGAGCGGACGGTCGGGGCTCGGCTGGTGCAGGTGGGCGAGCGACTTCTCGCCAGAGTTCCGGTGGTGCGCCGGCTGTACGGAGGCTCGAGCCGCATCGTCCGGGCCGTCGTCGGCGAGGAGAAGATGGCGTTCCGGGAGGCGGTGCTCTTCGAGTATCCGCGCCGAGGGCTGTGGGCGCTGGGACTGGTCACGGGACACGCGCCCGCCACGGCCAAGGAGGTCCTCACCGACGAGGGCGTGACGATCTACATGCCGACCGCGCCCAACCCGATGTCGGGCTTCCTGGTGATCGCCAACCGAAGCGATGTGCGGCGCACGGGACTCTCCGTCGAGGAGGTGTTCACGTTCGTGCTCTCCGCCGGATCGGTGTCGACGGAGCGGGCGGCCGAGCTGCTCGAATCGCAGAAGTCGCGGGCCACGGGGAGCGGCACGGCGCCGCCCGATCGACCGCCCGGGGACTGACGCCACCCCGTGCACGCCGCCCTCTTCGCCGCCCTTCAGGTGGAGCCCGCGGGCGGGCTCTCCCAGGCCCTGTCGAACAGCCCGCTGCTCGCCCTGGGCACGCTGTTCGCGGCCGGGGTGCTCACCAGCCTGACGCCCTGCGTGTATCCGATGATCCCGATCACCGCCTCCGTCATCTCGGGGACGGCGCGCGAGAACCAGACGCGCGCGCGCACGATCGGCCTCACCCTGACGTATGCCGTGGGCCTGGCGACGCTCTACGCGTTCCTGGGGATGTTGGCCGGGCTCACCGGCACCCTGTTCGGCACCGTCAGCGCCAGTCCGTGGGCGCTGCTGGCGATCGGCAACATGCTCGTCATCTTCGCGCTCTCGATGCTCGACGTGATCCCGGTGCCGATTCCGCGGCGGCTGCTCCAGTGGGCCGCGTCGCGCGAGGGAGGCTCGTACGGCGCGGTGTTCCTGCTCGGCGCCACGTCCGGGATCGTCACGGCCCCGTGCGGGGCCCCCGCGTTCGCGGTCGTCCTCACCTGGGTGGCGTCCACCAGCGCGGGGCTGATGGGATTCGTGTACCTTTTCGTGTTCTCGCTGGGAATGACGGCCTTGTTGGTGGTCGTGGGCATCTTCTCCGGCACGTTGACGGTGCTGCCGCGCTCGGGGAAGTGGATGGTCTGGATCAAGAGGATCGCGGCCCTGATCATGTTCGGGATGGCGGAATACTACTTCGTGAAGGCGGGCTTCAACCTGTGACCCGGGCCCCTGCTCGAGCCCTCGCGGGCGTCCTCCTCGTCGCGGGGCTCGTCGCTCCGCGGGCCGTCTCGGCCCAAGCCGGGGAGGGGCAGGTGGGCCTCGCGCTCGGCACGCCGGCGCCGGCGGCCCAGCTCGAAGATCTCGACGGAAACCCGGTGAACCTGCTGGACTACGTCGACGGGCGGCCCACGCTTCTCGAGTTCTGGGCCATCTGGTGCGAGAACTGCGAGGCGCTGCAGCCGCAGCTCGACATCATCCACGAGCGCTACGGCGAGCGGGTCAACGTGGTCGCCATCGCCGTCGCCGTGTCGCAATCGGTGCGGCGCGTGAAACGCCATCTCGAGTCGCACGACCCCGGGTACCCGTACCTCTGGGATGCGCGCGGCGCCGCCGTGCGGGCCTACGAGGCACCCACCACCTCGGTCGTGGTGATCCTCGACGCGGAGGGGAAGGTCGCGTACACGGGCGTCGGGTCCGGGCAGGACCTGGTGGGCGCCGTGGCCCGCGTCCTGGGCGGCTGAGCGCCGCCCCCGCGCGGCGGCCCGGAGGAACGTGCGCGACGGCCTCCCGCGGCCCGATCGGCTCGGGAACCCGGTGGCCTAGGGGTCGGCGGGCTCGGGCGTCACCCGGTCGATGGTCGCGGCCAGCTCCTCGTAGGCGAGGGGATCGACCTGGTTGAACTGCGGGATCACGCTGGCGATCCTGCCGTCCGGTCCCACCACGATCACGGACCGGCGATCGACCATGTTGTTCTCCCTCAACCCGCCGCCGAAGGCCGCGTAGGTCGCCCCCTGGTTGCCCGCGTCGCTGGCGAACAGGAACGGGAAATCCTCGTCCTTGAGCCAGGAGCCCAGCTCCTCGGGTGGGTCGTTGGAGATGCCGATGAGCACGACGTTGCGGCCCCCGTTGAACACGCTTGCGTACTGATCACGGTACGCTCTCATCTGGACCGTTCACCCACGGGTCCTGACGCGGAAGAAGAAGGCCAGGACGACGGTCTCCCCGCGATAGTCGCTCAGGCGAACGGGCGCCTCGAGCAGCCCGTAACGCGTCGCCCCCGGTAGGGCGAAGTCGGGCGCGAGCTCGCCCACGGCGAGCAGCTCCGACTCGGTCTCCTGAGCGGAGACGGGGGCGGCGGCCGCGAGCCACGCCGAGCCCGCGAGCAGCCCGAATACCGCCAATCGGCGCATGATTCGAATCCTTTCCGGTGAGGGTGGCCTCGCAAGCACGGTGGTGCGGCGGCGATCGACGCGCCAGGGGACCGCGCCGGCGGTCAGCCGATCACGTCCCGATAGAGGCGATACAGGTTCCGCCCCATGATGCGCTCGACGTCGTCCTCGGAGAATCCGCGCCGCACGAGCCCATCCCACACCACCTCCATGCGCCGCGGTCCGTTGAGCTCGGCGATGAAATACGGAAGCTCGCTGTCCTGCACCTGGCTGCCTTCCTCGCGCCTCAGCTCCGCCACGTATTCCGGGGTCATCTCGATGACGCGGTGGTCGCGGTCGCTTCCGATGCACACGCTCTCGATCCCCGCCACCCGTACCGCGTGCTCGATGTGGTCGAAGTAGGCGTGCAGGTTGTCGGACTTCTTTGACGTCAGGAAGGGACGGAGCTGACAGATGCCCACCACGCCGCCACGATCGGCCAGCGCCCGCAAATTGGCATCGCCGGTGTTGCGCACGTGCGGGTAGAGGTCCGCGCAGGCCGTGTGGGACACGTGGACGGGGACCCGCGAATGCGCGATCGCGTCGGCCATGGTGGGCATGTTGGCGTGCGACAGGTCGACGAGCATGCCCAGCGCGTTCATGCGCTCGATGAGCGCACGCCCGAAATCGGTCAGGCCGCCGTCGTCCCCCTCGGCACGGCACCCGACGCCGGCCCGGTTCCGATCGTTGTAGGTGAGCTGGCAGCTACGCAGACCGAGGCGATAGAACATGTCCACGCGGTCGAGGTCGGATCCGAACTGGACCGAGTTCTGGAAGAGGTAGAACACGGCCATGCGGCCCGATCGGCGCGCTTCGTCCACGTGGCGGACCGACGTCGCCCGCACGAACAGATCCGGGTGGGCCTCCAGGTAGCGGTCGTACTCGAGGAGCCCGTCGACGGCCAGCTCGAGCGCCTCGGCGCCCACCGGCTTGGGATCGCACAGGGTGACCGTGATCGAGTCCAGCCCGCTGGCCAGCATCTCCCGAACCAGCGGCGGCTCGTAGATCGTGCGCAGCTCGCCCATGGCGTCCATGATCAGCGCCCTCGGGTCGGAGGCCGAGACGGGGGCGTGGACCGGCTGCGGACCCCGGCGCCTGGCCTCCGCGGTCGTGGCAGAAGCCAGCGTGAGCGGAAACGCCATCGCCGAGGCGGCGGATGCGCGGACGAACTCCCTGCGGTTCACGTGGACTCCTAGGTGAGGGGACGTTACTCGAGGGTCCAGAGAAGGCCTTCGGGCCCCGCGTTCACGATGGGCGAACCACCCTCGTCGGACCGCTGGCCCCAGCACGCGTGGATGTGTCCGCACGCGACCAGCCGCGGGCGCGCGCGTCGCACGCAGTCGAGCACCGCGGCGCTCCCGAGGCTGCGGCCCGCCGAATCCGCATCGACGTGACCTCTCGGCGGAGAGTGCGAGACGAGCACCGCGCCTTCGGGGCAGCCGGCCAGCAGGTCCGCGGCCGCCTCCTCGGTCAGGTCGTAGCTCCAGTCTCCGAACGGGGTCACGGGAACACCGCCCCCCAGGTCGAAGAACGTCACGCCCTCCAGGGCGACCGCCTCGCCGTGCAGGACGTGGGCGGCCGTCCACCCGCGGCAGGCGGCCCGCAACTCCTCGGGCGACTCGCCGTTGCCCGCCACGAGGACGGTGGGCCGCTCGATGTGGCGCAGCACGTCCACGACGCCTTCCAGACCCCGGCGCATGGTGGCGTAGTCGCCCGCGCCGACCACCACATCGACGTCGGCCGACCGCTCCACGAGGGC